>CAMDGQ010000001.1 GCA_945897955.1 Tepidiphilus sp. J10
GCCCCCGTCAGCGCATGGGTGGTGGAGGTGGGCATGCCCAGCCAGGTGGCCAGCAGCACCGTGGCGCCCGCGCCGATGCCGATGGCGGCCAATAGGGCGTCGTTCAGCGTGCCGGGCGGAATCAGGCCGTTGCCGCTGAAGGTTTGCACCAGGGTCTGGGCGAGCCAGACCGAAACCAGACTACCCGCCAACGTGGCTGCGGTAGCCAGTGCCATCGCACCCCGATAGCTCAATGCGCCGCTGCCGTAGAGGGTGGCCACGCCCTTGAAGTTGTCGTTGGCGCCGTTGCTCCACGCCAGCCAGAGTGCGCCGAGCAAAACCGGCAAGAGGCTCCAGGTCATCTTGATTCTTCTCCTTGAAAATGAGTTTGTGCATCTGGAACCAGGTGCGCCGGCAAATGGATGAGGTCGGCGGGTTCGTCGATATCCGCGAGTTCGTCTCCCACCCAGACGCACCATTCCAAGGCCTGCATGCGCGCCAGCGTCAGATCAGCCACCACAGGCGTACTCCAGGGCATGTCCGTAAACAGGCTGGGATGGAACGCGCGCAGCCCCAGCAAGGGGTAGCCGCCATCCAGGGCGGGATGGATCACGGCTTCATTGCAATCCAGCGCCGCCGCCGCCTTGCGCAGACGCAGGGCGGACAAGCCGGGGCAATCCGTGCCGATCAGCAGCACGCGATCGTTCAGCGCCAAGGCTCGCTGGCTGGCGCGGGCCAGGCGCGCGCCCAGATCGCCCTCGCCCTGGTCGCTCGCCGCCACGCCGCGCGGCGGCATGTAACCCGCCCAGTCCGGGGCTGACAGGGCCGGGCTGGCGCACAATTCAACCGGGCCGATGTCGGCCATCCGCGCCTGTTCCAGGGTGAATTCCAGCATCCGCCGGGCCAGCCGCGCCGCGCCCGCCGCCCCCAGGGCGGGGATGAGCCGGGTCTTGACTTGCCCCGGCACCGGCGCCTTGGCGAAGACCAGGATGCGGGTGGTGCTCACTCGGCACCTCGCCTGGCCGGTTGATAGTGCAATGCCAGCCGCTCCGCCGGCACGCCGCGCCAATAATCGAAGCGCAGCCGCCACATCAGCAGAATGGTGGGCCACACACCGTACTGCTCCCAGCGCCTCCCGGAAGTAACCACACGCTCGTGCGGACAGGCGGGCGGGCCGAGTCGTTTCAGGCGCTTCGACAGCTCGATGTCCTCCATCAACGGCTGCTCGGGGTAACCGCCCACGGCGGCGAAGGCGGCGCGGCTGATGAAGAGGGCCTGATCGCCGGTGGCGATGCCGGTCAGGCGCGAGCGCAGGTTCATGAACGACGCCACCACCCGCAACATGCCTGACCGACCTTCGATTTGAACATCGAAGCGTCCCCAAAGCCGGTACCGCAAGGCTGACCGAATGACGGATACGGCGTGTTCCGGCAGGCGCGTGTCGGCGTGCAGGAAAACCAGCACATCACCGCGCGCCACGGCCGCGCCGGCATTCATCTGCCGCGCCCGTCCCGCCGCCCCGGCCAGTACCCGGTCGGCCAGCGGCTCGGCCCGCGCGACCGTGGCATCCGTGCTGCCGCCGTCCACCACGATCACCTCGTGGCCAACCGCGCGCAAGGGCTGGAGGCTCGCCAGCGTGGCGGCGATGCCGTCCGCCTCGTCGAGCACGGGGAGGATGAGGGAGAGTTTCATCGCGCCCGGTTCAAACGCCAGTCGTAATCGAGAAAATCGATTTCAAGTCGCCCATCGCGCAGCGCTTGGCGTTGCGTTTCCGCCAAGCCCAGCGCCTCGCCCTGCGCGGCCAGGAACCGGTTCAGCCCGCCCGCGCGTTCGAAATCCTCGCCATACCATTTGAAGATGCTGGACAGCTTGAACTCGCCGCCCTCCAAGCGGTTGCGGCTGCGGTCAGACAGGAACAGCCGGGTCGCGTCCGCCAACTGGGCTTCCAGCCGCGCCGCCGTATAGGCCTCCGGGCGCAATGCCGGGCAGCCGATGCTGGCGCAATTGACGGCGAAATGGATGCGCGGCTCAGCGTAGACGCCCTTGGCGCGGATCAGACCGTGCTCGATGTCGTCGAGGGAACGCGTCGCGCCCAGCAACGGGATGAATTCCTTTTTCCAGGGACTGCGAAACAGGGTGCCGAGATCCTTGATGGACTTCACATCGGGCCAGGCCGTCAGGATCAGTTCCACTGTCCAGGCGTTGTAAGCGTTGATCAGGAAGGCGAGCCGTTCCGGTTTTGGCCAGCGACTGAATTCCTCGTTGCGCACCGCCGCCAGGCCGTCGAGGTAGGCTTTCAATGCAACGCGGTCGCGCGCCATGCCGGCGTAGTCCACCTCGGTCGCCACGCCGCCCCGGACAGGTTGGACATGGCGCTTGAGCAGGCTGTCCCAGGCGCCGTGGTCAAAGGCCAGGGCGAGGTTTGTCCAGAGCAGGCACAGCAGGATGAGCAGTGCGCGTTTCATTTTCTTCTCCAGGTGTGAAAGCGTTCCAGCCAGACCAACGCGGCTTTCGGCGCGTGCGCCCGCTTCCACTCGCCGGCTGTGTATTTGGCGGCTTCGCTCCAGGTGGGATAGGGGTGGATGGTGCCGAGGATCTTGTTCAGGCCGAGACCGTGTTTCATCGCCAGGGTGAATTCGGCCAGCAGTTCGCCAGCATGCTCGCCGACGATGGTTGCGCCCAGGATGGTGTCCTTGCCGGGCGGCGTCAGCACTTTGACGAAGCCGTGCGCGGCGCTTTCGGCAATGGCGCGGTCCAGGTCGTCGAGGCCGTAGCGGGTGACTTCATAGGCGATGCCCTGCGCCTTCGCTTCCGTTTCCGACAGCCCGACCCGCGCCACTTCCGGGCTGGTGAAGGTGACCCAGGGGATGACCCGGTAATCCGCCTTGAATGACTTGATGCCGGCGAACAGCGCGTTGACCGCCGCGTACCAGGCCTGATGCGCGGCGGTGTGAGTGAACTGGAACGGCCCGGCCACGTCGCCGCAGGCGTAGAGGTTGGGGTAGCGGGTTTGCAGATAGCTGTTGACCTCGATGGTGCCGGCCTTGGTGAGCGGAATGCCGAGTTCCTCCAGGCCGAAGCCGCTGACCCGCGCCTTGCGCCCCGTGGCGCAGAGCAGCACGTCGAACGGCAATGCCTGTTCCAAGCCGTTTTGCGACACGATCAGCCGTTGCTCGCCCTCCACAATCTCGCAACGCAGCGTGTCGAGGCCTTTCAGCAGCCGCACGCCCTCGGCAAGCAGACCGGCTTCGACCAGCGCCACCGCATCGGCGTCTTCCTTGCCCATGATGCCGGAGCGCGCCAGCAGCGTGACCTGACAGCCGATGCCGGCGAAGGCCTGCGCCAGCTCGCAACCGATGGGACCGCCGCCAAGCACCAGCAGCCGCTCGGGTTTTTCGGTCAGCGACCAGATCGTGTCGGAAGTGACATGCCGCACCGACTCGATGCCGGGAATGTTGGGGATGACCGGCGCGGCACCGGTGGCGATGACGATGGCGCGCGTACTCATGGTTTGTTTGGTTGCCACACCGCCGGCTTCGGTGGTCACTTCCACCGTCCACGGCGAGGTGATGCGGGCATGGCCCTGGATCACTTCCACGCCGAGCTGGCTGTAGCGCTCGACCGAATCATGCGGCTCCACCTGGCGCACCACTTTGTGCACCCGCGCCATGATCCGGCCGAAATCGGCTTCGGCGTGAGCGTTGCTGATGCCCAGCGCTTCTGCTTCGCGCACGGTTTTCATGAAGCGCGCGCTGCGGATCAGTGCCTTCGACGGCACGCAGCCGTAGTTGAGGCAATCGCCGCCCATCCTGTGGCCTTCGATCAGCGTCACCTTGGCCTTCACGGCGGCAGCGATGTAAGCGGTGACCAGACCACCGGCACCGGCACCGATCACCACCAGGTTGCGCTCGAAATGCGCCGGTTTTTGCCAGCCGGCGTAGACCTGGCGCGCCTGCATCAAGCCAATCACCTTCTTCGCCAGCAATGGGAAAAGGCCAAGCAATGCGAACGAGCCGAGCAACCCCGGCGACAGAATGCCGGACAGGCTGTCGAGTTGCGCCAGCTGCGTGCCGGCGTTCACGTACACAGCCGTGCCGGCCAGCATGCCGAGCTGGCTGACCCAGTAGAACGTGACTGTCTTGATCGGAGTCAGGCCCATCAGCAGGTTGATGATGAAAAACGGAAACACCGGAACCAGCCGCAAGGTGAACAGATAGAACGCGCCATCCTTCGCCATGCCCGTGTTGATGGCCGCCAGACGGCTGCCGAAGCGGCTTTGCACCCAGTCGCGCAGCAGGAAGCGGGAGGCCAGGAACGCCAGCGTGGCGCCTAGGCTGGACGCAAACGAGACCAGCAGCAGACCGTTCCACAGCCCGAAAAATGCACCGCCAGCCAGCGTCATCACCGCCGCGCCCGGCAAGGACAACGCGGTCACCGCAACGTAGATCAGGAAAAACGCGCCAGCCACCAACCAGGGCGACGTATCGAACCAGGCGGCGAAGGTGGCCTGGCTGGACTTGAGCGCGTCCAGGGTCAGGAAGCGCCCCGCATCGAGCGCAAAGAACACCACAACCAACGCCGCGACAAACAGCAGCAGGGCGGACTTTTTCATGCCGCGCACGCCAATTGAGTTTGCGTGGTTTCATCCAGTGCACCGCCGCAACTGCTGCCCTGGCCGGCGGTGCAGCCGTAACAGTGATCCGCCACCCGCACCGGCGCACCCGCCGGATCGTGTTCGAGCAGGTCGCGCAGATGCGGCCGTGGCGTGCCGTTCAGGCGGGCGGGCAGGCCCAGCATCTGGTTGAAATCGCAGTCGAACAAATGGCCTTGCCAATCCACACTGATCAGCTCGCGGCACATCACCTGATCCAGGTTGGCGCGGCTGAAGCTGTGTTTCAACAACGCCATGTATTCGACGAATTGCCCCTTCGACACCAGCGTGCTGCCGAAACGCAGAATGGGCATGTTGGTGATGGTATAGAGCCGGTTGAAGACAATGCCGTGGCGTTGCCGGAGTTCACTCTTGTAACTCGCTTCCAGGCCGATCTGCTCCGGCGGCAGGCTGGGACCGGCGGGGTTGAAGACCAGATTCAGATTCAGCCCGCTGCCAGGTTGACCGTAGCCCAGGCAGTTGAGCCGCTGCAGGCCGGCGATGCTGCGCGCATACACCCCCTTGCCGCGTTGTTTGTCCACGTTGTCCTCCAGGTAGCAGGGCAACGAGGCCACCACCTCCACCTGCCGCGCAGCGAGGAAATCGGCCAGATCATCGAAGCCTGGCTCGGACAGGATGGTGAGATTGCAGCGGTCGATCACCCTCACGCCCAAAGCCCGCGCTGCCTCCACCAGCGCACGAAAACGCGGGTGCAACTCGGGGGTGCCGCCGGTCAGGTCAAGGGTGGTCAGGCCGCGTGCCGCCAGCACGGCGGGAATCAGATCGATATTCGCGTCATCCATCATCTCCGTGCGATTCGGGCCGGCGTTGACGTGGCAGTGCACGCAGCTCTGGTTGCAGCGGTAGCCCAGGTTGACTTGCAACGTGGTCAGGCGGCTACGACGCGGGACGGGAAAATCGGTGGTCCGCAATAGCGGCAGGGTGTCATGCATGGCGGCGTCCTCGTTCGATGAGCTTATGAACCTTGGTCGCGCCGCGTTCGGATTCCTGACAATAATTTTCCTGTCAGGAATCCGCAGATTCAGCGACCAACCAAGCAGAAGGCAATGTTTGCCTGACAGGAGATTCGAAAATGCAGATCGCGATGGTGGGACTTGGACGCATGGGCGCGAATATGGTGCGGCGGTTGATGCGGGACGGGCATGACTGCGTGGTCTATGACCGTAACCCGGAGACAGTGGCGCAACTGGTGGGCGAAGGCGCCACCGGCGCCGCCAGCCTGGCCGAACTTGCGACGAAGCTGACGCCACCGCGTGCGGCGTGGATCATGGTGCCATCGGGCGACATCACCGAAAGCGCGGTGATGGATCTGGCTGGGTATTTCGCGACGGGCGATGCCATCGTCGATGGCGGCAACAGCTATTTCAAGGACGATGTGCGTCGGGCCAGATTGTTGGCTGCGCGAGGCATCGCTTACCTTGATGCCGGCACCAGCGGCGGCGTCTGGGGTCTGGAACGCGGTTACTGTCTGATGGTAGGTGGCGAGCGCGCTGCTTATGAACGGCTGGAGCCGCTCTTCCGCAGTTTGGCGCCAGGCGCTTCCGGCATTCCGCCTTCACCCGGCAGGGTGGCTGGAAAGAACGCCGGCGGCAGCGCCGAACAGGGTTACCTGTATTGCGGCCCATCGGGTGCCGGCCACTTCGCCAAGATGGTGCATAACGGCATCGAGTACGGCCTGATGCAGGCCTATGCCGAAGGCTTCGACATCCTGAAGAACGCCAATCTCGAAACCCTGCCGGCGGATCAGCGTTATGACTTCGATCTGGCCGATCTCACCGAACTCTGGCGGCGCGGCAGCGTGGTGACTTCCTGGCTGCTCGACTTGTCGGCGGAGGCGCTGGCGCGCGATGCCGAACTTTCGAATTTCAGCGGTTTCGTGCAGGACTCCGGCGAGGGCCGCTGGACCGTGCAGGCGGCCATCGACGAAGCCGTGCCGGCCGAAGTGCTGACCGCCGCGCTGTTCGCCCGCTTCCGTTCGCGTCAGGAACATACCTTCGCCGAGAAGGCGCTGTCAGCCATGCGCGCCGGTTTCGGTGGCCATGCCGAACCTGCCAAATAAAGGAAAGCCATGACCCCGCAAATCGACCTGACCACACACATCAACCTGCCCACGGCGACCTTGCCAACGGCAGACCCCTGCGTCATCGTCATCTTCGGCGCAACCGGCGACCTGACCCGGCGCAAGTTGCTGCCTGCCCTCTTCCATCTGGCCTGCGAAGGCTGCATGACGGGGCGATTCCAGATCGTCGGCATCGGCCGTCAGGCGATGAGCGATGAGGCCTTCCGCGATCAACTGCGTGAAGGCGTTGCGGCGTCGGCCGAAATCAAGCACTTCAAAGACTCGGAATGGCGCGGTTTTGCGCCGCGCATCCGCTATCTCTCCGGCGATTTCGCCGATCCGGCCACCCACGCCCGGCTGGCCGCGCTGCTCGATACGCTGCCGGATGCCGGCAATCGGCTGTATTACCTGGCTACCGCGCCAAGCGCTGCGCCGGCCATCATCCATGGTTTGGCGGATGCCGGCCTGAACCGGGAAGACCAAGGCTGGGCGCGCATCGTCATCGAAAAACCGTTCGGCCGTGACCTGGCCTCGGCGCAGGCCCTGAACATCACCGTGGCCGAGGCTTTCAATGAAAAGCAGATCTATCGAATCGACCATTACCTGGGCAAGGAAACGGTGCAGAACATCCTGTTCTTCCGCTTCGGCAATGCCCTGTTTGAACCGGTGTGGAACCGCAACCATGTCGATTACGTCGAGATCACCGCCGCCGAACCGTTGGGCGTCGGCCATCGCGCCGGCTATTACAACGAGTCCGGCGCGCTGCGCGACATGGTCGCCAACCACTTGATGCAATTGTTGGCACTGACCGCGATGGAAGCGCCGGTGGCGTTCGATGCAGACGCCGTGCGCGACAAGAAGATCGAAGTCTGGCGCAGCATCCGCCCGATGACGCCGGAAGAAGTTGCCGACCGCACCGTGCGCGCCCAGTACCGCGCCGGCATTATTGCCGGAGAAAGCCAGACCGGCTGGCTGGAGGAAACCGGCGTTCCAGCCGATTCCCGCACAGAAACCTATGCCGCGCTGGAGTTCCGTATCGACAACTGGCGCTGGGCCGGCGTGCCGTTCTACCTGCGCACCGGCAAACGCCTGGCGCGGCAGGTCACCGAAATTGCGATCCACTTCAAGCATCCGCCCTTGAGCCTGTTTCCGCGCGAGGAGGCGTTGAAATCCAACGTCATCGTGCTGCGCTTGCAGCCCGACGAAGGGATCAGCCTGGCCTTCGGCGCCAAGCAACCCGGCACCGAACGCCGTGCAGTGCCGGTGTCGATGGACTTCTGCTATCGCAATGCTTTCGGCGACAACCCGCCTTCCGCCTACGCGGTGCTGCTGCTCGATGCCATGCGCGGCGATGCCACGCTGTTCACCCGGCGCGACGGCGTCGAGGCGCAATGGCGCTTGATCACGCCGATTGAAGACGCCTGGACAGCGCAAGCCGAAAACCCGCTGCCGACCTACGCCGCCGGCGGCAACGGCCCGGCCGAAGCCGATGCGCTGCTGGCACGCAATGGCCATCACTGGCGCGAAATCAACGGCAACGCCGGGGCCTGCAATGTCTGACGATCTGGTCCTGGCCGGCGACATCGGCGGCACCAAGTGCAATCTGGCATTGTTTCGCGCCTACCCCGAAGCGTTGGACATCGTTGCCGAGCGCACCTACCCCAGCCGAAATTTCGCCAATCTGGATGTCGTAGTGAAGCAGTTCGTTGCCGATACCGGCCTGACTGCCAGCCACGCTTGTTTTGGGGTGGCCGGCGCGGTACTGGGCGGCGAAAGCCAGTTGCCCAACCTTGGCTGGCGGCTATCGGAAACAACACTGGCAAGCGCCCTGAAGCTGAATTCAGTAAAACTGATCAACGACCTGGAAGCCAATGCGCTCGGCATTTCGACTCTGACACCGGAGCAACTGTTCTGCCTCAATTCCGGCCAGCCCCGTGCTGACGGTAACCGGGCATTGATAGCCGCCGGTACCGGTCTTGGCATGGCCTTGCTGATCCGTGCCGACGACGGTTATCACGTCGCCGCGTCCGAAGGCGGCCATGCCGATTTTGCTCCGCGCAACGAGGAAGAAGTCGCGCTCTGGCGCAGCCTTGCCACCCGCTTTGGCCGGGTCAGTATCGAACGCGTGGTATCCGGCCGGGGCCTGGAAAACATCTATGCGCATCTGAAGCAGAGCGGCATGTACGAGCCGGCCTGGCTGGCCACGCGTCTTGCAGCGTCGCAAGACCCCGCCGCAGTCATCGCCGAAGCAGGCGCCAGCGGCGAGGCACTGATCTGCGCCGAAGCACTGGCGCTGTTCCTGTCCGCCTATGGCGCAGCGGCGGGCAATCTGGCGCTGACCGGCATGGCCAGTGGCGGCTTCTATATCGGCGGCGGCATCGCACCGAAATTGCTGAACAGCCTGAAAAATAGCGGGTTCATGGCTGCGTTCACCGACAAGGGGCGCTTCTCGGACATGCTGGGCAAAATGCCGGTGCGCGTCATTCTGGAGCCCAGAACCGCGCTGCATGGCGCCGCCGTGGCTGCGCTGCGAGTTGTCTGACGATGCGCATCAAACTTCCCGCCCGCTTCGAACCCGTGCTGTTCGCGTTTCTGCTCTCCGGCGCGATGTCGCTGCTGGTCAGCAGCATGGCGGTGATTCGTCATGTCGGCTGGGTGGATGGCGTGCTCAACCTGTGTGTTCAGACCTGGCTGCCGGCATGGGGCATCGCGTTCATCGCTGCAATGATATTTGCGCCAGTCATTCGCAGGCTGACGCGACATTGCTGTTTCAAGGAATAAGCCGGTTCGCCACCATTAGCCGGTTCGCCACCATTTCCGGCTGAACAGCTTAAAAATTCCGAAAATAATTGTCAGGATCTTCGGCCAGCCGCGACGAATCAGCAGACCCACCGTTGCACAGATTTTCGAATCACACGGCGGCAAGGTCTTCATCCTCAGCGGCAATGACGCACGCTGAATTCAAACCGAAGAGAAGGAGTTCATCATGAAAACCACCACCCTGTTCACCAGCCTGATTACCGCCACCTTGCTGGCTTCCACCCCTGCTTTCGCCGGTACGCTAGGCGCCGGCAACGGCGACTTGTATGGCCATGTCGTGCTTGATCAGAACTATCCGTCTTTCGTCGGTACCAGCATGGCGATCGCGCAAACCCGGGTTGACGCCTACAACGGCTTCACCTCCGGCAATTCGGATATCGACCAATCCGGCTTCGCCATTGGCGGCGCCGGCCCGGAAAAGGGCCATGTCGACAACTACGGCTGGGCCGTGCTTGATGTCAGTCGCTGAAATCGCCCACACCGCCAAGCCGGGAGCGATCCCGGCTTTTTTGTTGGCGCGCCCGGCAAAGTGGCCGGCAGCATTCAGTTTGACCGCACCCGCCATCGCCTTGCCCTGGATGCTCAAATTGGTTCCAGGCGGAGATAGTGGGTGTCGACACGCCTCGACCGGGCGGGCAGCGCCGGAGCAAGCAAGTGCAGCACCTTCTCCGCCGTCACCCGCCAGGTGGTGAGCTTGCCGCCGCACACGCTGACCAGGCGCGGCGGCCGGCCACCATCGGTGGCGAACAGGGTTTCCCGCGCCCGGCCAAAGGCAGAGCCAGTCCCTCGGGGCAACACCCGCAGTCCGGCGAAGGTGGATTGCAGCGATAGTGAACGCCGCGGGAAATGGCGCTTCACCGTGTCCAGCAGGTAGGCGATTTCTTCCGGCAGGGGATGGACTGTGTCCGGGTCACCGTGGAACGGGGTTTCGGTGGTGCCGACCAGCGTCGTGCCTGCCTGCCAGGGCAGGATGAACACGGCGCGGCGGTCCGCCGCTTCCACATAGTAAGCCCCCGCCGCCAACCTGCCCGCCAGCACCAGATGCGCGCCCTGCACCAAATCCACCGGTAATTCCAGGTTCAACTCCAGCGCGGGCGCGGTGATGCGGTCCAGCACCCGGTTCACCCAGGGGCCAGCGGTATTGACCAGAGTAGCGCAGTGCGTCTCGCGCCGCTGCCCGCCACACGTGCTGATTACACTGTAGCCATCAGGCCGCTTCTCGATGGATTCCACCTCCGCCGGGCAGTGCAGTTCCGCGCCCAAGGCCTGGGCGGAGCGCAGCACGGTGCGGGTCAGTGCCGCATCGTCGGTCTGCGCATCCAGATAGGTGAACACCGCTTGCAGGTTCCGGGTGTCGAGACCGTCCGGGTTGTGCCAGTGGCGCGGAGAAATGCGGCCGCTGCCCGGCCCGCCGCCGAGCAGGCGATAGAGCAGCAAACCAAGGGCCAGGGCCGACGGCCGGCGGCGGGTGTCCCGATAGATGGGCACAAAGAAGCGCAGCGGATGCACCAGCCCCGGCGCGTTTTTCAACAGCCATTGCCGCTCGCGCAGGGCTTCGCGAACCAAACGAAACTGTCCAGTTTCCAGATAGCGCAGGCCGCCATGAATGAGTTTGCTGGAGCGGCTGGAGGTGCCCGCCGCCGGCGCGGTGCGTTCGAACAGGCGCACCCGGTGGCCCGCCGCCGCCGCGGCCTGGGCCACCCCCGCTCCGAGGATGCCGGCGCCGATGATGGCTACATCCACTTCACTCTCCAGCGGCCTGTTCATCTCAGGCATGGCATTGCGCCAGCATCTCGCCGATGGCGAAGGTTTCCACCAGGTCGACGCCGCGCCGGGCCAGCTCCAGCGCAAGCGCCGGGTCGGAGACTTCGTACACCGCCAGGCGGGCGCCGCACCATGCCAGCGGTCCGGTTGCGGGCAGATGATCAACATCGGTGAACAGGTATTCCGGCGCAATCTCCGGCAGCAGCGGATGCGCCCGTTCCGCCCAGAGTTCCACTACCGCGCCCAGTACGGGCCAGCCGTGCCGACGCGCGGCGAGCAGGAAGGCGGTATCGAAGGAAATCAGCACCGCCCGCCCGGCCAGGGAGGCGAGGTCATGCTCCACTCGCCAGTAAACGGCCTCGATGCCGAAGACGGCCAGGGTCTCGGGCTTGATCTCGATGAAGGGAATCACGTCCGGCCAGTCTTCCAGCATGGAAGCGAGGGCGCTCAGGGTGGGGATTTCCACCTCGTCGCGGGCGTTCAGGAAACGCCGCGCGGCCAGTGCCGCCAGCGTATGGTCGGCCACCGCGCCCGGCGCACCGCACAAACGCATCAGGCTGGCATCGTGGAACAGCACGGGCACACCGTCGGCGGAGAGCTGTACATCCACTTCCACGTAGCGCGCGCCGGCGCGCAGGGCCGCCTCGATACCGGGCAGGGTATTTTCCGGATGCCGATGTGGCCAACCGCGATGGGCGATGAGTTCAGGCGCAGGCATGACCGCTCTCCTTTATTTCAACCGGGCGCTGGTCGTGCCAGACCAGGCTGCGATAGTCGAAACCCCGCGCCTGCAACGGCTTGATGACCTGGAAATAAGGCGACAGGTCGAAATCGCGCGGGGTGAACAAACTGTGGTGGCGGATGTGCAGGATTTCCTTCGTGGTATAGGCGCTAGATCGCTGCGCTTCCTCGTCGAGTCTCTCCACGCAGGGCAGGATGGGGTAACGCACGCTCTGGAAGGCCTGCGCGATGAGGGTGGAGCACAGGGCCCGGGTGGGGTCGCCGCTGCCCAGGGCGAGCAGACGCCGGCGCATGAAGGCCGGTACCGGCGGGGTGGGAAACAGGTAGCGCGCCAGATCGATCAGGTTCTTCAGGTCATAGGCCAGACCCAGCCGGGAAACGGCGAAATCCACCACCCGCGCCCGATCCTCCGGAGTCAGATTGATCGGCCGGCAGATTCGGGTGTTGAAGCGCGTGTAGCTGGCCAGTGGAATGGCGATGACGCCCCGGTTGATATCCGCTTCGATCAGGGTGGGCGAGGCTTCCACGTCCAGCCCCTGGCCGAGCGCATCGCCAATGAACAGCGTGGCGTGCGACCAGGTGGATTGGGTCAGGTACTTGATGGCGCTGCTCACCCGGGTGTTGCCTTCCACCAGCAGCACGTCGCCGGGTTGCAGCAGTTCCCGCAACTGCTCGCCGTCGATCGCGGTGTAGGGATGGTAGTGGCTCAGCGGCTGCGACAGGTACTTCGCCAGCCAGCCGCCCAGCGTGCGCATGGGCGTATTCATGGGGCCTCCTCCGGCATGGGTTCAATGACCTGCATAAAGCGCCTCGATTTCCGCGCGGTAACGCTCCAGCACCGCCCGCCGCTTGAGCTTGAGGGTGGGCGTGAGCAGGCCGTTTTCCACCGTCCAGGTCTCGTCGTTGATGGCCACGCGGGCCAGACGGGCGTAGCCGGGAAAATCGTGCATCAAGGGGCGCAGGCGTTCCAGCAGCCAGTCTTCGCGCGCGCGGGGTTCCGCCGGCGCTGCCGCCAGCGCGTCGGCCCGGGGCACGGCCAGGGCGGCGAGATAGGGGCGTCCGTCGCCCAGCACCATCACCTGATCCAGCAGCGGGCTGGCGGCCAGGGCCTGTTCCAGATCGACGGGGGAAACCTTCTCGCCGGTGGACAGCACCAGAATGTCCTTGATCCGCCCGGTGAGGGTGATATGGCCGCGTGGGCCGATCACCGCCTGATCGCCGGTATGCAGCCAGCCGTCCGCGTCGACGATGCGCCGGGTGGCCGCATCATCCCGCCAGAATCCCAGCATCACCGAGGCGCTGTGGGTCAGCAGTTCGTGGTCCGCGCCGATGCGCACGCGGATGCCCGGCAGCGCCTGGCCGACACTGTCCGGTTCGTTGTCTTCCAGACGGTTGACGGCGATCACCGGGCTGGCCTCGGTCAGGCCGTAGCCTTGCAGCACGTTCACCCCCAGCGCCAGAAAGAAGCGCGCCACCTCCGGCGCCAGCGGCGCGCCGCCGCAGATCGCCAGGCGTAGCTGTCCGCCCAGTCGGGCGCGCACCCTGGCGCCCACCAGATGATCCAGCGCGGGTTCCAGCATCAGACCCGGCGACCAGTGTTCACGGCCCTGGCGGTGCAGGAAACGCCGCCAGCCCAGGTCTACCGCTCGCTGGAACAGGCGTTGCTGCATGGGGGGCGCGCAAGCCAGGGCATCCAGGATGCGTTCACGCACGCGCTCGAAGATGCGCGGCACGGCAATGAGTATCGTCGGCCGGGTGGCGACCATATCTTCCGCCAGTTGCGGAATCGAGCGGGCATAAGCCACCCGGCAGCCGGCAGCCATGGCCAGGTAGTAGCCGACGCTGCGCTCCAGCATGTGGGACAGGGGCAGGAAGGAAAGCATGCGGTCCGTGCCGGTCACCGGGACAGCCGCCAGCCCGGCCCATACATTGGACAGGATGTTGCGATGCGACAGCATCACGCCCTTCGGCCGGCCGGTGGTGCCGGAGGTGTAGACCAGTGTGGCGAGGTCATCCGGCCGGCTGCGCGGCGACGGCAGTGGAGCGGCGGTGACGGGCAGCCAGACGTCAGCCAGCCGCAGGTTGTCGGGACCATCCGGCAACGGCGCCAAGCTGATCAGGGCGTCCAGGCGTTCGATCTCCGGGCGGATGGTGGTCAGCGCCGACCACTGCCCGGGACCGCCGATGAGCAGTGCCCGACAGCCGGCATGCGCCAGGATCCAGGCCACGTTGTCGGGCCGGTCGTTGACGAAGATGGGCACTGTCACCAGGCCCAGGTTGAGCGCGGCCAGGTCGAAATGGACCCACTCCCGGCAATTGCCCAGCATGATCGCCACCCGCTCGCCGCGGGCCAGGCCCAGATCGGCCAGCGCCGCGTGCCAGCGGGCCGCCTCGCGGGCGGTTTCGGCCCAGGAATAGTCCCGCCATTGGCCGGCATCCGGGTCGAACTGGCTGTAGGCCACAGCCTCGGGGGTGCGGCGTTCGCGTTCAAGAAACAGGCCGTCCAGGGTGAACGCGTCTTCCTCGGCAAGCGCTGCCGTGCTTTTCAGATTCAGGCCGGCAGGGGCGAAACCCGTATGCGGGGTGAGCGTGGCGAGTCTGGCAAAGCTGGATAAAGGACTGGGTTTCATGATCATGCTCCTGTAAAGCGCGCCCAGCCGGGGTCGGGCGTGAAGTGTTCACCGTGGCGCTCGGCCAGTGCGAGCAGCCGGGCATGCAGGGTGGCGGGGTCATGCTGACTGAGGTAATGCAGCGGCCCGCCGGTGTGGGGTGCGAAGCCGGCGCCGAACACCACGCCGGCGTCGAGGGCGTCGGCGTCGTCCACCACGCCCTCCCGCAGGCAGGCCACCGCCTCATTGATTAGACGTAGCAGCAACCGGTCCTGCTGTTCAGAGGTAAAGCTCACCTGGCTGCCGCGCACCGGCTTGCCTTCCCGCCAGCGGTAGTAGCCCTGGCCGCTCTTGCGCCCCAACCGGCCGGTGGCTACATGCGTCCGCAGGGACTCAGGTAGTGAATCGGAAGACCCGCTGCCCAGCTTGCCGGCCACCGCCAGACAGATGTCCAGGCCGACGCTGTCGGCCAGTTCAACCGGACCCATCGGCATGCCGAAGGCAGTGGCGGCGTGGTCCACCGCCTCGGGCGCAGCGCCTTCTTCCACCAGAGCCACCGCTTCCAGCAGGTAGGGCATGAGAATGCGGTTGACCAGGAATCCCGGCCGGCTGGCTACCGGCAAAGGCAGCTTGCCGATCTGGCGGGCGAAGGCCAGCGCCCGATCCACCGCCGCGGGCGCCGTGCCGGGACCGCGCACGATTTCCAGCAGCGGCATCCTGGCCACCGGGTTGAAGAAGTGCAGGCCCACCAGCGATTCGGGATGCGGCAGTCTCTCGCCCAACACTTCCAGCGGAATGCTGGAAGTGTTAGTCGCCAGCAGCGCGTCGGACCGCATGCGCGGCACCAGTTCGGCGAACAGCGCCCGCTTGATGGCGACATCCTCGACGATCGCCTCGATCACCACGTCGGCACAGGCCACGCCCTCGCCGCGCGCATCCGGCAACAAACGGTCCATGGCCTGGGTGACCAGCCGCGACGTCTTCAGTTGCTTGCTGAACAGCGCCCGCGCCCGGCCCAGCGCCCGCGCCATTTGTTCCGGGTTGCGATCCTGCAGACTGACGCTGAGTCCGTGCAGCGCGGCCCAGGCGGCAATGTCGCCGCCCATGACGCCGGCGCCCACCACATGCAGCCGGCGCGGCGCGCTGGCGTTCCTGGCTCCCAGCGCCTTGAGGCGTTCCTGCAACAGGAAGACACGGATCAGGTTCTGCGCCGTGTCGCCCGCCAGCAAGCGCGCTACTTCCCGTGCCTCGCTCGCGTATAGGGCCGCCGAATTCCCGGCGTGCTGCCGCCAGTGCTCGATGAGGGCATGCGGCGCCGGGTAGTGGGTGGGGTCGGCATGAACGGCCGTCCGTTTCCGCAGTTGTCCGGCAACCAGACCGCGCATCCAGGGCCATCCCGATGCGCGCTGAATGAAGGTAGGCCGGCGCGGTGCGGGCGGCTGGCGCAGCACGGCGAGAGCGGCGGCATCCAGTTGGCGCAATGGCACGCAGTCGTCCACCAGACCCAGCCGCTTGGCGGCGCGGCCATCCACCGTACGGCCGGTGAGCATCAGATCCAGCGCGGCCAGATGGCCGATGCGAGCCGGCGTTCTGACCGTGCCGCCGAAGCCGGGGAAGATGCCGAGGCGAACCTCGGGGAAGCCCAGGCGGGTCTTCGCATCGTCGGTAGCCAGGCGATGGCGGCAGGCCAGGGCCAGTTCCAGGCCGCCGCCCAGGCAATGGCCGTGAATCAGAGCGACGCTGGGACAGGCCAAACCCGCAAGCCGGTCCAGCAGGACATGGGCGCGGTGGATATAGGCCTCCGCCGCCGTCGTATCGGTGAGGCCGGCGAAGCCCTTCACGTCGGCCCCGGCGATGAAGCCGACGGGCTTGGCGGAACGCAGAATCAAACCGTCCGGCGGCGTGGCTTCCAGGCGGGCCAGCAGGCTATCCAGTTCATCCAGTACGTCGACTGACAGGGTGTTCACCGCTGAGCCATCCTGATCCAGAGTGAGCCAGGCGATGCCCTGTCCGTCACGGTTCATTTGCCAGTGTTTCATGTGACCTCCCGTTCGATCAGAACCGCTCCGCCCTGGCCGCCGCCGATACACAGGCTGGCGATGCCGCGCCGGCCGCCGCTGGCTTCCAGGCTGCGCAGCAGGTGCAGGACGATGCGGGCACCGCTGGCTCCGACCGGGTGACCCAGCGCGATGCCGCCACCGTCCGGATTCAGGCGTTGCGGGGAAATCGGTGAGAAGGGTCCGTTACAACCCAGCTCCGCGCGGCAGAAGTCCGCATCGGCCAGCGCCAGCAGGCAGGCCAGCACCTGGGCGGCGAAGGCCTCGTTGATTTCCCAGGCGTCGATGTCTTGCGTATCCCAGCCGTGCCGGAGCAACAGGCGGCCGATGGCATAGGCCGGGCCAAGGCCCATCTGCGCCGGGTCGAGGCCGGCCCAGACCACCTCGGTCAAGCGCGCCCGCGGCGTCAGGCCGAATTTCTCCACCGCGTCGGCCGAGGCCAGCAGCAAGCAGGCGGCGCCGTCGCTGACCTGGGCCGAGTTGCCGGCGGTGACGCGGCCGTATTTCGGGTCGAACACCGGTTTCAGCTTGCCCAAGCCTGCCAGGTTCGAATCGACGCGCAGACCATCGTCGCGATCCAGCAGCGTCTTGCCGTCGAACAGGGGCGCAATTTCATGCGCGGCCAGGTCCGCCTGGGCCGCCGCCAGCCGGCGGTGGCTCTCCACGGCGTAACTGTCCATGGCAGCGCGGGGAATGGCGAAGCGGGTGGCCAGTTCCTCGGCGGTCTGGCCCATGCTCAGGCCGACTACCGGGTCGGTGAGGCCGCGCAACAGGCCGATCACCGGCTTGAAGTGGGCCGTGCGCAGGTGGGCCAGGGCGGCGAGCCGCGACGGCAGGTTGCGGGCGCGGTTGAAGCGGGCCAGCCAGACCACCATGGCGTCGTTCCACAGCACCGGGTGATGGCTCATCGCCTCGGCGCCGCCAGCCAGCACCAGATCTGCGCGGCCCAGGGCGATGTCCGCCGCGGCGGCGTCCAGGGCCTGCAGGCCGGAGGCGCAGTTGCGCTGCACCGTCCAGGCCGGCACGGCATGGCCGCAGCCCAGGCGCAGGGCGACGACGCGGGCGATGTTGGCCTCGTCCGGGCCGGCGGCGACACAACCCAGGATGACTTCGTCGAGCGCCGTTGGCGGGAAGGATTGACGTTGCAACAGGGCGCGGCCGGCGGCCACTGCCAGGTCGGCGGCGTGGAACGGGCCGGGCTCGCCGCGCGCCTTGAGCTGGGGCGTGCGCAGACCGTCGATGAGATAAACAGGGCGTCCGATGGGGGTGTTCATGGCGTCACCTCTGCATTCACCTCGGCAACCGCGCGGGTGGCGGTCCAAGTGGCGACCCAAGTGGGCTTGACGGGCTTCACGGGCGTGCTGTCGGCAAAATCGGCGAAGTCGTCCACCCGGGTGATCTCTTCCACCCGCGCCAGGTAGTCGCGCACCCGTGCGGCATCGGCGGCATCGATCCGCCCCAGCGCCAGCGCTTCGGCGGTCATGCCGGCCAGGTTCCGGCCCTGGATCTCGCCGTTCCGGCGCAGAGCGGCCAGGCGCGTCTCGATGGGAACGATGGCCTCAGCGACGGCCAGCGCGTTTTCCAGCTGGCAGCCGCGTTCTTGCGGATCGATGGGGAGATAGACCCCCGCCGTCAGGCGCGTGCGGGCGTCCGAAAGCGCGAGCAGGATTTGCGCGGCAGCATGGTCTTCGGCGTCGGTCGGCGGCGCGGCGGGCAGTCCCAGCGGGAACAGCCAGGCGCGCAGCAGCCAGGCCAGCGGCCGGCTCGGCAGGTTGGCCAGCAGACCAATCCAGGCTTCGCCCATGCGCCGGCGGCTGTCCGCCAGCGCCCAGCCGGCCAGCGGCAGGTCGGCCGCCGGCGCGCCGTCGTCGTGGTGGCGCTTGAGCACGGCGCTGGACAGATACAGTTCGGAGAGCAGGTCGCCCAGGCGGGCGGAGAGCCGTTCACGCCGCTTCAGGCTGCCGCCTAGCGTCATCAGGGCGGCGTCGCTGGCCACGGCGAGGGCGGCGCTCATCCAGGCCAGTCGCCGTGCATGCTCGGCCAGCGGGCCGGTCGCGAGGTTCTCCGGTATCCGCGCCAGACGGCCACGGCAGAGCCCGAGCGTCAAAGCCCGGCCGAGGTTGGCGAACAGGTGGCGGGCGTGGCCCACTACGGCGCGGTCGAACAGCGCGATGGCAATGGCGGAGTCGGGGTGATGCGCCGCATCCATCTCCTTCAGCAACCAGGGATGGCAGCGGATGGCGCCCTGGCCGAAGATGATCATGGCGCGGGTCAGGATGTTGGCGCCTTCCACGGTGATGGCCACCGGGATGGCCTGCCAGGCGCGGCCCAGCAGGTTGCGCGGCCCCAGGCAGATGCCGCTGCCGCCCTGGATGTCCATGGCGTCGGCGATGACCTGCCGGTAACCCTCGGTGAGGTGATATTTGACGATGGCCGACACCACTGCCGGCTTCTCGCCCCGGTCGAGGGCGGCCAAAGTGAGCTGACGGGCGGCGTCCAGGCGGTAGGCGAGGCCGGCGATACGGGCCAGCGCTTCCTCGACGCCCTCGAAGCGGCCAATGGGCTGGTTGAACTGGCGGCGCAATCGGGCGTGGGCGCCGGTGTAACGGGCGGCCAGCTTGGCGGCGCCGGTGGACAGCGCCGGCAGGGAAATGCCGCGCCCTTCCGACAGGCTTTCGATCAACATGCGCCAGCCCTGGCCGATACCGGCCGCGCCGCCGACGATCTGGCTCAGGGGCACGAATACGTCATGGCCGCGAATGGGACCGTTCATGAACGGAATGTTGAGAGGCACATGGCGGCGACCAATCTCCACGCCGGGCGTGTTGCGTGGCACCAGGGCGATGCTGATGCCGCGGTCCGCGTCGGCATCCGCCACCGCGCCGCCCAACAGGTGATCCGGGTCCAGGCAGCGGAAGGCCAGGCCGATCAGGGTGGCCACCGGCGCCAGGGTGATGTAGCGCTTGTCGAACGTCAGCCGCACGCCGAGCACCGTCTCGCCCCGCCACTGGCCATGGCAGACCACGCCGGTGTCGGGGATGGCCGCCGCATCGGAACCCGCGTGCGGTCCGGTCAGCGCAAAGCAGGGAATCTCCTCGCCACGCGCCAGGGCGGGCAGATAGCGGCGTTGTTGATCCGCCGTGCCGTAGTGCAGCAGCAGCTTGGCCGGTCCCAGGGAGTTGGGCACCATCACCGTCACCGCCGCCGTCACGCTGCGGCTGGCCAGCTTCATCACCACCGCCGAATGGGCGCTGTTGGAGAATTCCAGCCCGCCCCATGCGCGCGGAATGATCATGCCGAAGAAGCCCCGCGACTTGATGAATGCCCAGGCTGCCGAAGACAGGTCGTGGTCGTGGTGGGTGACCTGCCAGTCGTCGACAAGGCCGCACAGGGTTTGCACCGGCCCGTCCAGAAAGGCCTGCTCCCTGGCCGACAAGCGGGCGGGCGGCAGGGAAAGGAAGCGGTTCCAGTCCGGGCGGCCGCCGAACAGCTCGGCCTCCCAGCCCACCGTGCCGGCTTCCAGCGCCTGCCTTTCGGTGTCCGAGAGACTCGGCAACACCCGGCGGAAGCGCGCCAGCAGCGGCGCGGTGAGCCATCGGCGGCGCAAGGGCGCATACCCCAGCAGGATCAGGAAACCTACCGAACCAGCCAGCATCAGGATCCAGGTCATGGCCATCTCCTTTCACGCCTTGGTGGAGCGGCGGCACGCAGGCCGTGTCGCCTCATCGATTGGTCGCGTCTGCCGGCCAATCCTGACAAATCCTGTCAGCTATTAGCCTTCACCCCGACAGACCAAGGAAGACAACCCGTTGCGGGAGAAGACTCATGTTGCCAAGTCATGCTTTCATCATGCAGGCGCTGGAATTCCTGGCGACCCTGTTCATCTTTGTGGTGGGGCTGGCCGCCCTGGCCCTGGTGACGGTTTATCTGATGGACGTAACCCAGCGGCGCCAGGCGCTGCGCCGCAACTTCCCGGTCATCGTCCACTTCCGCTACCTGTTCGAGCACCTGGGCCAATTCTTCCGCCAGTATTTCTTCGCCATGGACCGGGAGGAACTGCCGTTCAACCGCGCCCAGCGGTCCTGGGTCTACCGCGCCGCCAAGAACCTGGACAACACGGTGGCGTTCGGCTCCAGCCGGGATATCTCCCAGCCGGGCGCGGTACTGTTCGTCAACACCCCCTTCCCCACCCTGGGGGAAGACGCGGTACCGCCGCGCAAGGTGGTGATCGGCCCGGACTGCCGCGAGCCCTACGTGACACGCGCGCTGTTCAACATTTCCGGCATGAGCTTCGGCGCCATCTCGAAACCCGCCATCCTGGCCCTGTCGCAAGGCGCCAAACTGGCGGGCTGCTGGCTCAATACCGGCGAAGGCGGGTTGTCGCCCTGGCATCTGGAAGGCGGCGCCGACCTGGTGTTCCAGATCGGCACCGCCAAGTTCGGTGTGCGCGATGAGGCCGGCAATCTGGACGAGACGAAACTGCGGCAAGTGGCCGCGCAGCCTGGAGTGAAGATGTTCGAGATCAAGCTCTCGCAGGGCGCCAAGCCAGGCAAGGGCGGCATCCTGCCGGGCGCCAAGGTGACGCCGGAAATCGCCGCCATTCGCGGTCTACGCCCGGGACAGGATGCAATCAGCCCCAACCGCCACCTGGATATCCGCGACAACGCCGAGCTGCTGGACATGATCGCCCGGGTGCGCCGGCTGTCGGGCAAGCCGACCGGCTTCAAGGCGGTGCTGGGCGGCGCCGAATGGCTGGATGAACTGTTCGCCCTGATTCGCGCCCGGGGCATCGACAGCGCGCCGGACTTCATCAGCGTGGACGGCGCCGAGGGCGGCACCGGCGCCGCACCCCAGGCGCTCATTGATGACATGGGACTGCCACTGCGCGAGTCCTTGCCCCTGCTGGTGGACAAGCTGGTGGAATATGGGCTGCGCCAGCGCGTGAAGGTGATCGCCGCGGGCAAGCTGGTCACCCCGGCGGATGTGGCCTGGGCCCTGTGCGCCGGAGCGGATTTCACCTGCTCGGCGCGGGGCTTCATGTTCGCGCTCGGCTGCATCCAGTCCCTGCGCTGCAACCGCAACACCTGCCCCACCGGCATCACCACCCACGACCCGCGACTGCAACGCGGCCTGATTCCCGCCGCCAAGGCCGAGCGGGTGGCCCACTACCAGCGCAACATGACCCGGGAGGTCGGCGCGCTGGCGCATGCCTGCGGCGTGCGCGAACCGCGTGAACTCAACCGTTCCCACTGCCGGGTCGTGGCAATGGCGGGACGATCCGTGCCGTTGAATGCGCTGCATCCGGCCATGCATGAAAAAAATCTGTAAGGAAGTCCAAGCCAGCCCGACCAATCAGCAGACCGAAAGCAAACACCGCCGTAAATGACGATGTCAGGTTTCGGCAAGCAACCAGGTCTTAATCGCCAGTACGAAACAGTTCGTACTGAAACCAACCCGAAGAGAAGGAGTTCATCATGAAAACCACCACCCTGTTCACCAGCCTGATTACCGCTACCCTGCTGGCTTCCAGCCCTGTTTTCGCCGGCTCGTTCGGCGACGGCAATGGCGATCTGTACGGCCACATCGTGCTCGATCTGGACAAACCCGCTTTCGTCGGCACCAGCATGGCCGCCGCCAAAACCCGGGTTGATCTCTACAACGGCTTCACTGCCGGCAATACGGACATTGACCAGTCCGGCTTTGCCATCGGTTCCGCCGGCCCGGAAAAGGGGCATGGCGACAACTACGGCTGGGCCGTGCACGATGTCAATCGCTGAAATCGCAAACACCACCAAGCCGGGAGCGATCCCGGCTTTTTTTTGGTGCGCCCGGCAGGGCGCACTCACTTGGAGGTGGAAGTCCTCTACTCGCCCGACAAGGGGAGGAGTTAGCTGAACGGCAAGGGTGTCGCGGGCGACTGCGAATCTTAAGGAAGCCGAAGGCAAAGCGCAGGCCTGACGAACAGGAAGCGGATACGAGGCGGCGTAGCGGGGTGAGGTGTCCAATATCATCAAAGCCCGAAACTTGTACGGAACGCTACGACGTAGATCCGACAGGCATAAGTGTGAAGGTGAGTGCGCAATACCCGGGGAGATCTGCAAGCGTGCCGAGGCGGCACTCTCCTCTGTGCTACCGACATCGAGATAAGCAGGGACTTGGCCGCTGGTTTTTAGCGGCCTTAGTCCTTCGCTTAGTGGTTTTATCAGGTGTCGGGATGCGCTTGCAGAAGTCAGCAGAAGGCATAGTAGGACGGGAGCGAAGCGGAGAGCCCGAGAAGATTCCTGGCCGAAGGCCTGAACATTGAACAACGCGAATAGGACATTCGACCTCGATGCAAATCGAAGACGCAACAACGCAGACATCTGCATCTCGCCCGGAACTAAGCGAACGGATTTCGCGGAAAGCCGGATTGGGCGCCGAGATCGGCACGGCGGCGGATGGGCAAACGAAAGCGGAAGGACTGTGGCAGATGGAAGCCGTAGTCGAACGAAGCAACCTCTGGCGAGCGTATGAGCGGGTCATGCGGAACAAAGGCGCGGCAGAAGTCGATGGGCTCAGCGTGCATGAATTCAAGTCATGGCTGCAACAGCACTGGCCAAGCGTCAAAGCAGCCCTGCTGGCGGGCGACTACCTACCGGCGGCGATACGCAAAGTGGACATCCCCAAGCCCAACGGCGGGGTACGCACACTCGGCATCCCAACGGTGGTGGATCGCCTGATCCAACAAGCGCTCCTGCAAGTCCTGCAACCGGAGTTCGAACCTGAATTCTCCGAACATAGCTCCGGGTTCCGACCGGGCCGCAATGCCTGGCAAGCGGTACAACGGGCACAAAGCTATATCGGGGAAGGCCGCCGTTGGGTGGTCGACCTCGACCTGGAGAAATTCTTTGACCGAGTGAACCACGACATCCTGATGTCGCGGATTGCGCGCAAGGTCAAGGATGCACGGGTACTGAAACTGATCCGGCGTTACCTGGAAGCGGGCCTGATGTCGGAAGGGGGCGTCAGCGCGAGGACAGAAGGCACGCCGCAAGACGGCACGCTGTCGCCGTTGCTGTCGAACATCCTGCTGACGGACCTGGACCGAGAACTCGAACGCCGGGGACAGCGGTTCTGCCGCTACGCCGACGACTGCAACCTCTATGTCAAAAGCGAAGCGGCAGGACAGCACGCGATGGCCGCGATCACCGACTACCTGGAGCGAAAATTGAAGCTCCGGGTCAACCGGGACAAAAGCGCCGTCGCACGGCCCTGGCAGCGGAAGTTTCTGGGCTACAGCGTCACCTGGCACAAACAGGCCCGCCTCAAGATTGCCGACAGCAGTCTGAAGCGACTGAAAGACCGGGTACGAGAGATCGTGGTCGGCAATGCCTCGCGCAACCTCGACCAAACGATCGCGGCGCTCAACCCGGTGCTGCGTGGCTGGGTATCCTACTATCGGCTGACCGAGGTGAAAGGGGTGTTGCAGGAACTGGACGGGTGGATACGACGCAAACTGCGCTGCCTGCTATGGCGGCAATGGAAGCGCCCGGCCACCCGCAACAAACGCCTACAAGCACGCGGTCTGGATGAAACGCGCGCATGGAAATCGGCAAGCAACGGACGCGGCCCTTGGTGGAACGCTGGCACGAGCCATATGAACGCGGCCTATCCGAAACACTTCTTTGACGTACTGGGGTTGGTTTCGTTGCTGGACACTCAGCAACGCTTCCAGCATGTTTGATGAACCGCCGTATGCGGAACCGCACGTACGGTGGTGTGAGAGGGCGACGGGGCAACTCCGTCCCCTACTCGATCGCGGCGGATTTACCGCAACGCCGCGTCCAGCCGTAACGTCTCCGGCGGCAGACAGACCTGATCGCTGCAAGCCTGCAAGCGAAGCTCCACATGAGTGACGGGCGCCACGTCGGCGCTGCGTCGCAGCTTGGCCCGGATCAGCGTTTCGCCTTGATAGAGCGCCAGAGGCGCCTTCTGGAAACCCAGCTTCGTCACCCCGGCTTGCGGGTAGACGGTGTCGATCAGTTTCCAACCTGGGGTGGAGACCTTGAGCGCGGTGGGAATCAGATAAGGCTGCAAGGGCTGGTGGGCGTTGATGTGCCAGCCGGGCTTGATGCGCAGCGTCAATTCCAGTGTGGCGTCAAGACCTTGCTTATCTGTGCCTTGTTGGGCGATTTTGGCGCTGGCCACCACCGCACCGCGCCCGGCGTACTGTCGGGAGCCGGTTTCGCCCGAATGGAGGCGATCGGCGGCTGTGAGCAGGGTGGCATGCCCGGACGGGGTTTTCATAATGGTTCTGGCCAGGGTGGCTAGTTGGGACTGGGCCGCTTCATCAAAGCGTGTCTCGCCGCTACGCCGGGCCAGGGCGGCCAGGACATGGACCGCCACGCCGTTGGCGGAGGGCAAGGCGCCGTCCGAGGTGTCGCGCGGTCGGGGCAGCGGGCTCAGCGGATCCGCCTCGGCCAGCGCGTAGGCTCCGCTGTTCCCGAATCGCGTCCGCATGGCGTCGGCGAGGGCTTGCGCGCGCGTCAACCAGACCTCTTCCAACGTGGCGTCGTACAGGGCGACCAGGCCCTCGGCGAAATAGGCGTAGTCCTCCAGCATACCGGGCGTGCCGGCGCGTCCGGCCAGTGAGGCGCGCCAGAGGCCGCCGTCCGGCTGACGATGCTTTTGCCAGAGGAACTCCGCCGCGCGTTTTGCGGCAGCCAGGTAACGCGGCTCATGCAGGGCGCCCGCGGCCTCGGCCAGGGCGGTGATCATCAGGCCGTTCCAGCCGGTGAGCACCTTGTCGTCGCGGTGCGGATAGGGGCGTTTTTTCCGCGCCTGGAGCAGCGCCGCGTCGATGCGGTCGAGCCGGGCGCGTGCTTCGCCAGTCACGGGGTTGGGCAGATGCGGGATGTTGCCGCCCTCGAAGTTGCCTGTTTCGGTAAGGCCATAGGCGCGGATGGCGTAAGCGGCGTCGTCGGCATTCTGCAGCTTTCGGATTTCAGCGGGCGTCCACAGGTAGTAGCGGCCTTCGCCGCCTCCGCTGTCGGCGTCCAGCGCCGCGTAAAAACCACCACCCGAGCCGCCGTCCGGCGCGGTCATCTCACGCAGCACGAAGTCGAGGGCGCGCCGGGCGACGCGGGCGTAATCGGTCTTGCCGGTGAGTTGAAAGGCGCCCACATACAGCCTCACCAGTTGCGCCTGGTTGTAGAGCATCTTCTCGAAGTGCGGCACCAGCCAGTCGTTGTCGGTGGCATAGCGATGGAAGCCGCCGCCGGCCTGGTCGTGGATGCCGCCGGCGGAGATGGCCTGAAGATCGGTTTCCAGCGCCGCGAGGATGGCAGCATCGTTGACGTTACCTGCATCGCGCCGGGCCTGATCCAGCCACAGCGCCAACAAGGGTTCATTCGGGAATTTGGGTGCATTACCGAAGCCGCCCTGCAATTCGTCGTGCCGTTGCAGTAGACGGCGCGCCGTGTCGGCGGCCAGTTCAGGCTTGAGTTCCGCCGCGCCCGCTTCCACGGTCATGGCCGCCGCTACCGCACGGGTCACTTGCGCCGCATTGGCCTCGATCTCCTGGCGCTGCTCGCGCCAGGCGCGATCGACATTGCCCAGCAGACGGGCGAGGTCGTCGGGGCGGAAATAGGTGCCGCCGTAAAAGGCTTTTCCCTCCGGCGTCAGCAGCGTGGTCATGGGCCAGCCGCCGTGGCCGGTGAGAAGGTGCACGGCGGTCATGTAGAGATGATCCAGGTCGGGGCGGGTTTCGCGATCCACCTTGATGGCGACGAAGTGTTCGTTGAGCAGCCGGGCGATCTCCGGGTTCTCGAAGCTCTCCACCTCCATGACGTGGCACCAGTGGCAGGTGGAATAGCCGATGGACAGGAAGATGGGCTTGTTCTCCCGGCGCGCCTTCTCGAACGCCTCTTCGCCCCAGGCGTACCAGTCCACCGGGTTGTGGGCATGCTGGAGCAGGTAAGGCGAATCCTCCAGGATCAGGCGATTGGTGTAGCGCGGGCGACCGTCGGGCAGAAGATGCTCGGTGCGCGGGCGGTAGTCCGGGCCCTTGGCCGCCAGGGCGGAATTGAGCTTTCGTTGCACCGCAGTTTCATCCGCCGTGCAGGCCTGCACGCTGAACAGCAACCCGAACGCGCACAGGATGCGGGCGGCCTTCAAGGTGCGTCCTTCGCACAGCGAAAGCCGATGGAGCCGTAGATGGCATCGTCCTGCCGGGGCGGTTTGGTGTTGCGGAAAGAGCTTCTCAAGTTGTTCCGCTCCTCGTCCCAGGAGCCGCCGCGCACCACTTTTCGCGGGCTGGCGGCAGGGCCTTTGAGGTCGCCTTTGGCGTAGCGCGCCAGTGCGTCCGGGGCGTAGCCGTTACCGATCCATTCTCCGGCGTTGCCGTGCATGTCGAACAGACCCAGGGCGTTGGCTCGGCGCGAGCCTGCCGGCCAGGTGCGGTCCTCGCCGCAGCCGTCCAGTTCCTTCCCGGCGGAGCCCTGCGTCTTGCCGTCGTCCAGAATGGCCTGCTTGCAACTGACCGATTGGCCCCAGGGGTAACGTGAGGTTGAGCCTGCACGCGCCGCCTTTTCCCATTCCGCCTCCCACGGCAGGCGTCCGCCTTGCCACTGGCAATAGGCCTGCGCCTGCTCCCAGTCCACGCAGTTGACCGGATGGGCATCGCGTCCCGGCGCGGCGAAATTGCAGTACTGGCTGCGCGAGTGAGTCAGCGGCGGCGCGCAGCGTCCTGCCTCGATGCAGGCGCGGTATTGCGCCACCGTGACCTCGTGGGTGTCGATGGCGAAGGCGGGTACGGACACCGTGACCCCGCCGGGCTTGCCCTCGTCCTTTTCACAGGCGGTATCGCCTTTTGAACAGCCCATCTGGAACGGCCCCGCCGGGACGGTGACTTGGCCGGCCCAGGCGGATTGCAGCAACAGCGAAAGGGAGAGTGCGATCAGTCTGCGCATGGGGATTCCTGGTGGATGGGGTGTATGGGGGATGCGGATCAGAAACCTACTCCACCGGCAGGCCCAGCTTGCGCCAGCCGATAAAGCCGTCCGCGTAGTTCCTGACGTTCGTGTAGCCCATCTGTTGCAGCGTATGGGCGGCCAGGGGGCTGCGGATGTTGGCGCCGCAGTACACCACGATGGGGGTGTCCTTGCGCCGGGCGTGCCCGGTGACGCGGAATTCCAGCCAGCCGCGCGGGATGTTGACGTTCTGGGCCGCCTTGATGGCGCCGCCCATGCCTTCCACCTCGCTCGGGGTGCGGATGTCGATGAGCACCAGATCGGGGTTGCGTTCAATTTCGCGCTTGAGTTCCTGGGTGGAGATGTCACGCACCTGGGCGGCGATCTCGCGGGTCAATTGGTCGCCGTCCTTGATGCCGGGCACGTCGGCCGAAACCACGGTGGGGAGCAGGGCCAGACAGGCGGCAAGAAGCAATGCGGTTTTTTTCATGGATGGCCTTTCGGTTCGGGAGAAGTCGTCGTCAACACGCCGGGCAGGGCTGCACCGGCAGGCCGCGCTTGAGCCAGCCCGGCCCGGCGGCGCTGCCCTTCATGCCTTCCTTGACGTTGTACACCTGGGTGAAGCCCAGGCCTTGCAGATACTTCTGGGCATGGGTAGTGCGGTTCCCGGTGCGGCAGATCAGGGCGATGGGGGCGTTCTTGTCGCCTTTCGCCGCTTGCAGGATGGCGCGGGTCAGGACTTCCGGCCCCAGGTAGAAGTCCACCCGGTCGGCGCCGGGGGCGATCCCGGTTTCACGCCATTCCTCCGGGGTGCGGATGTCGATCAGCTTCAGTTTGCCGGCTTGGGTGGCCGCCAGGGCCTGGGGGGCGGAGAGGTCGGGTTCGGCATGGGCGGAGCCGACGAGGCAGGCGAAGGCCAGCAGGGCCGGGACGAGTTTGTTCAGGATCATGTCGAGGCTCCGTGTCGATCAGCTTCTGGCCACCAGGAAATCCAGCACGTCGAGTGTGCGCTCGCGGCTGCCTGTCAATGCGGGGCTGGTGAGGTAACGGCCGTTCACCATCAGGGTGGGCACGCCGTCGAGGCCGACGTGGCGCGTGGTCTCAAGCGCTTGACGCACCTTGGCATCCACGCCGAAAGCGCTCATCGCCTGGCGGAACCTGTTTGCATCCAGGCCAAGGCCGCCCGCGAAGGCCGTCAGGGAAGACTCGTCGTTGAGCTGTTTTCCCGCTACATGAATGGCGTCGAACAGCGGTTTGTGGATGCGTTCCAGCACGCCCAGCGATTCGGCGGCGTAATAGGTGCGGGCGTGGACGGCCCAACTGTCGCCGAGCACGGCCGGCAGCCGGTTGAAGGCGACCTTGGGATGACGCGCTCGCCAGCCGTCGAGGAGGGGCTCCAACTGGTGGCAGTGGGGGCAGCCGTACCAGAACAACTCCAGCACCTCCGCCCGGCCCTTGCGCGCCACGGGCAGGGGCTTGGCCAGGCGCCGGTAGTCGATGCCCTCGTCAAAGGCCTCGCCGGCCAGGGTGGGCCGGGCCAGGCCCAGGAGGGGAAGCAGAGTTGCGTAGCGGAGGAATCGGCGTCGTTGCATGGCGTTTCGTTCAAAGAGGTTGTCGGTGGGGTCGTCGGTAAGGTCAGCGTTGGGTTTTCGGTTTCCCGGCACGGGCGAGGGCCTGTTCCAGTTGCGCGGCGGGCGCGTAGCCGCCGATGCGCATGCCGTCGGACAGGAAGATTGTCGGAGTGCCGGTGATGTTGTACTTGCGGCCCAGGGCCTTGAGCTTCTCCAGGGGCGCGTCGCACTGGGTTTTACCATTCGCTGTGCCGGGGTTCTTGCCGTTCAGTATCCAGTCGCGCCAAGCCTGGCCCTTGTCTTTGGCGCACCAGATGGCGCGGGCCTTGTCTTCGGAATCCGGCGACAGGATGGGCAGCAGGAAGGTGTAGACGGTGATGTCGTCGAGCTTTTCCAGTTCCTGGGCCAGTTTGCGGCAATAGGCGCAGTTGGGATCCTCGAAGGTGGCAAGTACCCGGCGGCCCTTGCCCTTCACCTGTTTGGCCGCCAGTTCCAGGGGCAGGTCGGAAAAGCGGATGCGGGACAGTTCCGCCTTGCGTTCCTGGGTCAGATTGCGCCCCGCCTTCAGATCCACCACGTTGCCCAGGACCACATAGCGGCCCTGAGGTTCGATGTAAAACAGCTCGCCGTCCACCCGCACCTCGTAGAAATCCAGGAATCCGGCGGGGGCGATGGCCTCGATGCGGTTGTCCGGGCCGATCCATCCTTGCACAGCGCGGCGCACGGCGGCCTCGTCGGCGTGGGCCAGGCCGATGCAGGCCGGTAAACAGAGGAAAAAAGTCAGCAGAAGGGAGGGAAATGACATAAGCGTCCTTGGAAAAAGAGGATGGAGCGGTATTCGAGGTTGGAACAGGCCGTGCGGCGGTGGTTCCGTTCAGGTCCGCTTGCCCCGCCAGTGCACCGCATTCTGGAGGTTCGCCTCGGCGCCACGTACCAGTGCGTCGGACTCGGCCACTAGCGCGATGCTGCCTTCGCCCGCCGGCAATATGCTGACGGCGAGGCCGGCCTTGAACAGGCGCAGGGCGTCGCTGACCGGCTTGGTCGGCATCAGGATCAGAGTAACCTTGCCTTGCGGAGTCTTGAGCACGATGTGCTCACCGGTGCCTCCACCCGGCAGAGGGCAGCGGCCGGCATAGCTGGCCTGGATCGCAGCTTGGGCGGGCGCGTTAATGAACTCGCCGCCGCCGCGTTCGAAGGCGCGCACCAATTTGACCTCGGGTATCCGCTCGTCGATGGCCAGCACCTCGGGTTCGTGGATGACATGGTCGATCACGCCGGCGGCCAGGGTTTCCGGACTCATGCCACGCGGCAGCATGAAATTCAGGCCCAGGGCCAGCACCAAGGTGGCGGCCAGGGCGGGCAGCCAGACGCCCACGGGCGTGAAGCGGTCCATGAAGCGCGGCCGGGCGCCGAGCAGGATGCGGTCGGCCAGGCCGTCGGGCACCGGGATGGAGAGGGCCTGATAGAGGGATTCCTCCTGCTGGCGCAGGTCCAGGTAGAAACTGGCGCAGGCAGGGCAGGCCGCCTCGTGCTCCAGGGCGGCCGGGCCCGGATGTTGCGGATCGGCCAGGGCCAAGCGACGGAATTCCAGGCAGTTCATGGCTTGGGGTGGTGTGGGGTGGCTCATGTCAGCCCTCCTTGCGTTTCGTTTCAGGCTCGCCCAGCCACAGCCGACGCAGGGCCAGGCGGGCACGGGTCAGGCGTTGCATCACGGCGGCCTCATTGATGCCCAGGGTATCGCCGATCTCGGCGCAGGACAGGCCGCCCAGCACCTGCATCAGCAGCGGTTCCCGGTAGCCGGGGGCAAGCATGGCCACCTGTTCGCGCACGGCGTAGTCCCGTTCCAGATCCAGCCCGTCGGAGATGGGCAGGTCGCCAAGCTCGCGCTCATCCATGTCCAGTTGCCTGCGTTCATGCAGCCGGGCGTGCTCGTTGCGCAGGATGCGGTAGAGCCAGGGTTTGACCGTGTCCATGTCATGCAGTTGGTCGCGCGATTTCCAGGCGCGGGTGAAGGTCTCCTGCACCAGGTCTTCGGCCTGGCCCCGGTCGCGGCACTGCCAGTACGCGAAGCGGAACAGCTCCGCCGAGTAGGCGCGGACCAGATGTTCGAAGTTGTGGTGGGTGAGCATCAACGCGCCTTGAACAGCCAAGCGTCCAGGGACAGTTTGCCCGGACCATGCACGGCGAAGAAGGCCAGCAGCATGCCCCAGTAAAGGTGTTGCTGGAGGCCGACCTCGGACAGGTCAGGGTAGGACACCACCGCCATGACGTTGAACAGGAACAGGGCCAGGGCGGCGAAATGTCCGAACAGACCAAGGATCAACAGCGCCGGCAGGGTCAACTCGGCGGCGGTGCCGAGATACGCTGCCCATTCGAAGGGCAGCAGGGGCACGGCGTATTCGTACTCGAACAGGGCCAGGGTGGAATCCCAGGACTGGATTTTCACCAGGCCGGACTTGAAGAAGATCCAGGCCACATAGAGGCGCAGGCCCAGGTCCACGACGGGGGCGACAAACTCAAGGGGCCGGGTGACGGCGGGATACAGGGTGCGCAGACGGTCAAGCATGGGGGTCTCCTTGTGATTTACCGAGTGTGTTGCCGGGTGTGTTACCAAGCTGGGCCATGATTTTGTCGGCCACCCGGAAGGCGTTGGCATAGATGGTCCAGGTGTGGGGCACGCTGCCGCCAGTGGGCATGAAGCTGCCGTCGGTGACGAACAGGTTCTCGCAGTCGTGGGCGCGGCAGTCGGGGTCGAGCACCGAGGTTTTCGGGTCGCGGCCAAAGCGGCAGCCGCCGGCCTGGAGGTTGGTGGGCGGATTGCCCACGGCGTAGGAAATGACTTCCTCGGCGCCCAGCTGCTTCAGCACCTCTGCCCCCTTGTTGGCGAGATACCAGCCCACTCCCAGGTTCTTCGGATGGAAATCCACCCGTAGCCGCGCCACCGGCAGGCCCCATTTGTCCTTGAGCGTGGGGTCTAGGCTGACGCGGCAGTCGTCATGGGGCAGCCAGTCGCAGAAGGCCTCGATCTTCACCCCCCGGCCGAAGCGGAAATAGTTCTCCAGATTGCGTTTGAGCGGTTTGCCCCACACCAGCCGGCCATCCTCCTTCAGCAGGGGGGCGGCGCGGGCGATGGGGGCCGGATGCACCTCCACCAGGTCGATGGTGCCGCCCTTCTGGCGCGGGCCGAAGGCGCGGTCGTTGATCACGTACCAATCTTGCAAAGCGCGATTCACGAAAGTGCCAAATTCACGCAGCGGCTCGCCGAATTTCTTGAAAGACAGCCGACCCGAGCCAGAACCGCCACCGGCGAAGATCAGGTTGCGGCCCACCTGGCCGTGGTTGTTGCCGAGGCCTTGCGGATGGCGCGGGCCGGTGGACATAAGCAGCAGCCGCGAGGTTTCGATGGCTTGGCAGGCGACGGCGAACAGGCGGGCGCGCACCTGGCGCTTTTGCCCTTCCCGGTCGAAGTAATGGGCGGCGACGACCTTGCCGGTCGAGTCGCTTTCCAAACGATAAGACATGGCATGCGGCCGCACCTCGCAACGCCCGGTGGCCACCGCCCGGTTGAGCAACGCCGCGCGGCTGCTGCCTTTGGCGCCGGTGGCGCAGCCGTAACTGCCGCAGTAGCCGCTGTAGCTGCAACCGCCGCGCCCCTGGTCGGGTTTGGACAGAATGGCGCGCGGCGTGGGGATAGGGTGGTAGCCCAACGACTTGCCCGCCGCGTCGATCCAGCCGGCGATGGGGTGCTCGCGGGTGGGCGGATAGGGGAAATCGGGGGTGCTCCTCGGCTCCTGGTTCGGATGCGCCACCACCCGGCCGGAAATGCCCACCTCCCGCTCAACCAGGGCGTAGTACGGCTCCAGGTCGTCGTAGGCAATCGGCCAGTCGGCCACGTTGGCGCCCTCGATAGGGCCGAAAGTCGAACGCAGACGGAAGTCCACCGGCTTCAAGCGGTGGAAATGCCCGCTCATCAGGTTGGTGGCGCCGCCGACCATGTTGCCGTTCCACAGGTCCCAGCCGGCCTCATGGGCGGGGCGGGTCTGCCAAGAGCCGTCGCCGTCTTCCGTGTCCTCCCGCGTCTCCAGCATCTTGGGTTCCGTCTTCGCGTCCGGGAAATAGGCGCGGCGACGGCAGCAGGCCAGTTCGTCCTTGTAGAAATCCTTCTCGTTGAACCACGGCCCCTTTTCCAGCACCACCACCCGGTAGCCAGCCTGGGCCAGGCGCCACGCCACCGGGCCGCCGCCGGCGCCGCTGCCGATCACGCAGACATCAAATTCTTCAGTGGCATTCATAGGGATTTCAGCAGAAACCAGCGTTTCCCCGCTGGCGGGCGGGGGAAGCCGGGGTTGTGATCGAGCCAGCGCCAGCCGACTCCGCTCGGATTGCCGCCGTAAACCGGGTCGGCAAGCAGCGCTTCGATGAGGTAGTTGAGCATACCCTCCAGCCAGGCACGGCCGGACTCGGTGGCTTCGACGGCGCGCAGCACCGCCTCGCGCTCCGCTTCGTCCAGTTCGGTGAAGGCACGGGGCTTGGCCTGGGCCTCCACGGCTTCGGCACCCCGGAGGATGGCGGCGCGCTCGGCGGGGTCGAAACCCGGCACGTCGAGGGCTGCCTTGAGATAGCCCAGGGTATCCAGTTCCGCCGCGCCCGGCGCCTTCGCTTCGGAAGGGAACAGGTGGGCATGGACGGCGGCCAGGGTGCGCCAGACAGTGTCGGGCAGGTCGGCCTGGGCGCCTGGACGGCCACAGCCGGACAAGCTGGTGAGAGACAACGTCGGCGCGGCGGCGAGGCCGGCTGTTTGGAAGAGGAAGGTGCGCCGTTTCATTGGTGCATCTCAGCGGTGCGCCTCGGGCCGGGGGTCGTCGGCCACGGCCACCAGCAGCCAGTACAGCCAGTCCGGCTCCAGGTAGCCGCGCTTCTGGACGATCTCGCGGCCCTCGCCGTCGAGGATCACCACCGCTGGCACGCCGCGCGCGCCATAGCGCTTCATGATCGCCGGTTCGTGGTCGATATCGGCGCGCACCGGAATGTAGTGTTGCCTAAGGGTCTCCAGCACGCGTGGGTCGCGGAAACCGGTTTCCTCCATCTTGCGGCAGGCCACACACCATTCCGCCTTCACGTCCAGCAGGACGAGGCGGCCTTGCCGTTTCGCCTGTTCGAACACGATGGGCGACCAGGTTTGCCAGGCCGGCCGATCATCCAGGGCGAAACTCGCCTCCGATGACAGCGCCAACAGCAAGCCAAAAACAAGGGTCGAAAATGGATGTCGAGTCATAAGTTATCGATGCGCAATCGGGGCGGTCCGGCCGTGGCCGGAACCGCGCAGCGAGTCTCGTATTGTTTACTTCTTTGCCACCTTGCCGCCCGCGATCTTGTCGCAGGTGCCTTTGGGCACGTAGATCCAGGCTTCGGGCTCGTTGTCCTTCTTGGCGGTGCCGGCGCAGGACGAGGTGGCGGTACCGCAGTCGTTCTTGCCCGCCTTGGCGATGCCGGCGCATTTTTCCATGTCGCCCTTGGCGGCGAAGGTGGGACCGGCACCCAGGGCGAACAGGCTGGCGATGGCGGAAGCGATGATGAGGTGGCGTGTATTCATGGTATTTCTCCTGAAGGGTTGGCAATGGATCGCGGCCGAATGGCCCCGTCCGACCGATAAAGACCGGGCCGGATACGCATTCCTGACACGGGCAGGAAAAAACTCCCGGTCCGAAGCTTATTTTTCGTTATCCGGTGCGCGCCTGGCTCGGGACCAGACAATCCGGATCGCCACGGGAACCGCGACCAGCAAGCCAATCAGCAACAAAACGGTCATGGCATCGCCCAAATCAGCGTTCGCCATCTCACCGCCGAAGTGGGCCAGCAGAAAGCTCGCCGGAATCAGGCCCAGCAGGGTCGCCAGCGCGAAGCGCCAGGCTTTCAGCGGCGTCAGCCCGGCGCCATAACTGACCAGGTCGAAGGAGACGAAAGGCAGCAGGCGAGAGACGAACACCATCCAGGTCAGGGCGTTCTGCGAGCCCAGCCAGCCCAGCTTGACGCGGTCCCCGAACAACCGGCGCAACAGGTCGTGGCCGAACACGGCGCCGGAGACCAGTGCGATGGGGGCGCTGGGGATGGGGTTGAGCACGATGGCCAGCGCCATCAGGCCGACGATCAGGAGCGGCCCCCAGGCGCCCAACGCCAGTGCGCGCCGACGCAACCACTGGCCGTCCATGATCTGTTCCAGCAGGCCGCTGGTTTCCAGATGGAAGTAGGCCAGCACCAGGACGATCAGCACCAACAACGCCCCGAGCAGGCGCAGCCTCGCGGCCCTGGTTTTTAGTCCTTCCATGCCGAATCGGCTCCTGTCCTGTCAGCTTGCCCAGGTTCGGATAAACCCTGCTCGCCCCGCGCCTGGCGGCCGCGCAGCAGCCGGTAGACCGCCGGCACGACGAACAGGGAGAGCAGTGGCGCGGTGATCATGCCGCCGACCATGGGCGCGGCGATGCGGCTCATGATTTCGCTGCCGGCGCCGCTGCCCAACAGGATCGGCAGCAAGCCGGCGACGATCACCGCCACCGTCATCGCCTTGGGCCGTACCCGTTGCACGGCGCCTTCGCGGATGGCGTCGAGGAGCGCCGCCTCGCCGCTGGCGCCGGCGGCGAGGCGCGCGTTCCAGGCATTTTTCAGGTACAGCAGCATGATCACGCCGAATTCGGCGGACACCCCGGCCAGGGCGATGAAGCCGACCCCGGTGGCGATCGAGAGGTTGTAGCCCATCGCATACAGGAACCAGACGCCGCCGGTGAGCGCGAACGGCAGCGTCGCCATGATCAACACAGCCTCGTCGAAGCGCGCGAAGGTGAGATAGAGCAGTACGAAGATGATCAGCAGGGTGGCCGGTACGACGAACTTGAGGCGGGCGTTGGCGCGCTCCATGTACTCGAATTGGCCGGAGTAGGCGAGGCTGATGCCGGGTTCGAGCTTGACCCTGGCCTGTACGCCGGCGCGCAAGTCGGCGACCACGGCGGCGAGATCGCGTCCGCGCACGTCGATATAGACCCAGCCGTTGGGCCGGGCATTCTCGCTCTTGAGCATCGGCGGGCCGTCGCTGACCCTGACCGTCGCCACCATCCCGAGGCTGATCTGGCTGCCGCCCGGGGTGACGATGGGCAGCCGCGCCAGGCGCTCGACGCTGTCGCGCCACTCGCGCGGGTAGCGCAGGCTGATCGGGAAACGCGCCCGCCCCTCGACGGTTTCGCCGATGTTCTCGCCGCCAATCAGGCCGCTGACCACCGACTGCACGTCGGCGATGTTGAGGCCGTAGCGAGCGGCGGCGGCGCGGTCGATGTCGATATCGACATAGCGCCCGCCGGTCAGCCGTTCGGCCAGCGCCGAGGAAACGCCCGGCACGGTTTTCGCCACCGCTTCCACCTGTTGCGCGACGCGCTCAATGGCGGCCAGATCGGCGCCCGCGACCTTGACGCCGATGGGGCTCTTGATACCGGTGGCGAGCATGTCGATGCGGTTGCGGATGGGGGGTATCCAGATGTTGGAAAGCCCGGGCACCCTGACCGCGCGATCCAGTTCCTCGACCAGTTTTTCCGGCGTCATGCCGGGCCGCCACGCCGCGCGCGGCTTGAACTGGATGGTGGTCTCGAACATTTCCAGGGGCGCCGGGTCGGTGGCGGTTTCGGCGCGGCCGGCCTTGCCGAACACCCGCGCCACCTCCGGCACGGTCTTGATCATGCGGTCGGTCTGTTGCAACAGCTCGGCGGCTTTTTGCGCCGACAGACCCGGCAGGGCGCTGGGCATGTAGAGCAGATCGCCTTCGTCCAGCGGCGGCAGAAACTCGCCGCCAAGCTGGCTGGCCGGCCAGAGGCTGGTCAGAAACGCCAGGACGGCGACGGCGAGGGTGAGCTTCGGGCGCGCCAGCGCCCCATCCAGCAGCGGCCGGTAGAGCCCGATCAGCCAGCGGTTGAGCGGGTTCTTCGCCTCGTCGGGCAGCTTGCCGCGAATCCAATACCCCATCAGCACCGGGATCAGGGTCACCGACAAGCCCGCCGCCGCGGCCATGGCGTAGGTCTTGGTGAACGCCAACGGGCCGAACAGCCGCCCCTCCTGGGCTTGCAGGGTGAACACCGGGATGAACGACAAGGTGATGATGAGCAGCGAGAAGAACAGCGCCGGCCCCACCTCCACCGCCGCCTCGGTCATCACCCGCCAATGCGCCTCGCCTTGCAGAGCCTCGCCCGGATGCGCGTGTCGCCAGGCCTCCGCCTGCTTGTGCGCGTTCTCGATCATGACCACCGCCGCGTCGACCATCGCCCCCACTGCGATGGCGATGCCGCCGAGGGACATGATGTTGGCGTTGATGCCCTGGTAACGCATGACGCCGAAAGCGATCAGCATCCCCAGCGGCAGCGAAATGATCGCAACTAGCGAAGAACGCAGGTGCCACAGGAACACGGCGCACACCAGCGCCACGACGACGAACTCCTCGACCAGCTTGTGGCCGAGGTTCTCCACCGCGCGGTCGATCAGGGCGCTGCGGTCGTAGGTGGGGACGATCTCGACGCCCTTGGGCAGGCTGGCCTTGAGCTCATCGAGCTTGGCGTGCACGGCGGCCAGGGTGGCGCGCGCGTTCTTGCCGGAGCGCAGGATGATCACCCCGCCCGCCGTCTCGCCTTCGCCGTCCAGTTCCGCGATGCCCCGACGCATCTCCGGGCCGACCTGGATGTGCGCCACGTCGCCGAGGGTGATCGGCACGCCGCCCACGAGTTTCAGCGGGATCGCGCGGAAGTCGGCGAGGCCGCGCAGGTAGCCGCTGGCGCGCAGCATGAATTCCGTCTCGCCCAGTTCCAGCACCGCGCCGCCGGTTTCCTGGTTGGCCCGCGCGATCGCCTCGCGCACTTCGCCGTGGCCGATGCCCAGGCTGGCGAGCTTCACCGGATCGAGCACCACCTGGTATTGCCTGACCATGCCGCCGATGCTGGCGACCTCGGCCACGTTGGGCAGGGTCTTGAACTCGAACTTCAGGAACCAGTCCTGCAGGGCGCGCAACTGCGCCAGATCGTGGCGGCCGGTTTTATCCACCAGGGCGTACTGGTAGATCCAGCCGACCCCGGTGGCATCCGGCCCGAGGGCGGTGCGCGCCGTCGCCGGCAGGCGGCCCTGGATCTGGTTGAGGTACTCCAGCACCCGCGAGCGCGCCCAGTACAGGTCCGTGCCGTCTTCGAACAGCACATACACGAAGCTGTCGCCGAAGAAGGAAAAGCCGCGCACCGTCTTGGCCCCCGGCACCGAGAGCATGGTGGTGGCGAGCGGATAGGTGACCTGATCCTCGACGATACGCGGCGCCTGGCCGGGGAAGGTGGTGCGGATGATGACCTGTACGTCGGACAGATCGGGCAGCGCGTCGATCGGCGTGGTGACCACTGCCCAGATGCCCCAGGCGGTAGTGAACAGCGTCGCCAGCAGCACCAGGAAGCGGTTGCCGACCGACCAGCGGATCAGTTTGGCGATCATTTTTCCTCTCCCGCCGGCGCGGAGCGGGCGATCACGCCGGACAGGCTGGCTTCCGAATCGATCAGGAACTGTCCACTGGCAACGATCTTCTGGCCTTCCTCCAACCCGGCGATGATCTCGCTGCGGTCCCCCGCCTCGCGCCCCAGGGTGACCTCGACCGGCATGAAGCGGCCGCCGTCTTCGGCGAGCATCACCAGTGCCCGCTTGCCGGTGCGGATGACGGCCTCGGTAGGCACCGCCAGCGCGCTCGCGCCGCCGGTGGCGCGCAAAGCGACTTGCGCCGACATGCCGGGACGCAGGGCGCCGCCGCGATTCGGCAGTTCCACGCGCACCCGCAGGCTGCGGCTGGCCGCGTCCAGCGCCGGCAACACGGCGCTGACCCGTGCCGCGATCGTGCGTCCGGGCTGCGCCGCCAGGCTCACCTCGGCGTGGCCGCCGACGCGCGCCGCCTCCGCCAGCGCCTCGGGCACCGCGACTTCCAGCCAGACGCTGGCCAGGCCGTTGACGCGCGCCAGGGTTTGGCCAGGCATCAGGGTCATGCCGGCGCGTACATCGAGCGACTGGATGACGCCAGCGCGGGAACTTTTGATCACGAAGCGGGGGCGTGGCTGGCCAGCGGCTTCCACCTCGCGGATCAGCGCTTCCGGCATGCCGAGCAAGCGCAGCCGGTTACGCGCTGCGGCCAGCAAGGCGGGTTGCTCGAACGCGCGCAGCGCCAGCCATTCTTCCTGCGCCGCCGCCCATTCCGGCACCAGCAGTTCGGCCAGCGGCTGGCCGACGCCAATCACGTCACCCGGCGCCAGCGGCCAGACGCGCTCGACAAAGCCGCCGGCGCGCGCCTGTTCCAGGGTCACCTCGCGTTCGTTGAAGCCGATCAGGCCGGTCGCTTCAATCTGGCGGCTGAGCGGGATGCGCTCGACCGTCGCCAGACGCACGCCCAGGTTTTGAATCGCCGCAGGATCGATGCGCACGCCGACGTCGGTGCCATTTTCGGCGCCGCTCGCGGCACCCTCATCGGCGTATTTGGGCACCAATTCCATGTCCATGAAGGGCGACTTGCCGGGCTTGTCGAAATGCTGCTGCGGCACCATCGGGTCGTACCAGTACAGCACCTTTTTTTCGGTTGCCGCGACAGTCGTTGGCGCGCCGGCGAGGTCGCTCGGCGCCTGGCGCTGGCTCCACATCAGGCCGCCGGCGGCGCCCAGGGCGAGCAGCAGAACGGCAAGGAACAGGGTTTTGAGGAGGGTCATGAGGCTTCTCCGGCATAGTTGAAGTGGAGACGGGCGGCCAGCTCGCTGTGCGCGCCGGCCAGTTCGATGGCCCTGAGTTCGGCATCGATGCGGGCGCGGCGCGCGGCGATCAGTTCCGCCAGATTGCCCTGGCCGCCGCGCCAGGCGGCCAGGGTGAGCGCCACCCGTTCATCGGCCAGCGGCAACAGCACATCGCGCTGGCGGGCAAGTACTTGTTGCAGGCGCCGGTACTCGGCCAGATCGCTGTCCAGTTCGGCGGTGAGGGCGCGCAGGGTGGCCTGATAGTCGGCATCCAGGGCGGCGCGTTCATGCCGCCGCGCCTCGATGCGCGGCGTCTGCCGCCGGGCGGCGAACAGCGGCAGGTCGAAGCCGAGTTCGATGCTGGCCATGTCGCCGAATTGCGCACCGCGCACCTGATAGGCAAACCCCAGGCTCCAGTCCGGCCGGGTCGCCGCCCGCGCCTCGCCGATCCCGGCATCGAGGGCGCGCGCGCCGGCATCGAGCCGGACCAGATCCGGATGCCGCTGCAACTGGCCCAACAGCGTCTCGCGCTCGATCGGCCAGCGCGGCGGCTCGCCTGCCAGCGGCCAGGCGGCGGCCGCGCCGACCCAGCGTTGCAGCGCGGCGACGGCCTGATCGCGGCTGGCGCGCAAGGTTTCCTCGCGTTCCGCGATCAGCGCCGCCTCCTCGCGCGGCGCCACGGTCTCGGCCGCCGCGGCCTTGCCGCCAGCCAGGCGGGCGCGCACCGCCGCCTGCAACAGGCGGTTTTCCTCATGCAGCGCCGCGATGTGTTGCAACTGGGCCTCGGCGGTGTGACGCCGAATCCAGGCCAGGGCGGTGTCGCGCCGCACGCTCAGGCGCGTTTGCGCCGCCTCGGCTTCGGTCTGGCCAATGCCCGCCTGCGCCGCCGCCGCCCGCGCCATGCGCTTGGCGCGGTTGGGAAAGGCCTGCATCACGCCGATGCGGCGCATGGTCATCGGGTCGCTGTCCAGACTGAAGCGGTTGCCTCCTTCGATCGGCACATTCTCCAGACCCAGGGTCAGTTGCGGGTCGGGCAGGGCGTCGGCCGGTATCGCGGCCTGGCGCCCGGCGTCGATTCTGGCGGCGCTGGCCGCAAGTGTCGGCGCCTCGCGCAATGCCCGGCTCAGGGCGGCATCGAAGGTCAGCGGATCGGCCGAGGCGGCCAGACTCGCCGCCGGGATCAGCAGGGCCAGGCGGAAAAAATGGTGGAAATCCATGTTCCAACTCCAGTTGCGGACGCGGCCATCGACCTTGACGGTCAGGCTCGCCCGATGTGGCGCGAATACCCGCGACCGCATCCGGACAAAAGGACGCGGCGCGGCGCTCGGTGATTCAGGCAGTCACGGGGAGTCGGAGACGAGCTGGCGGACGCCAAAGCCCGGCGGGAACGAAAGAGGTCGGGAACAGGATCGCGCGCGCCAGACGCGGCGATTGGTCGGCTATCGGCAGAAAGACGCCCGACATGGAGGCTTGGAACAACACCCCGGCGCAGGAACAATGCGCGCCGGTCTGACAGTGCTTGCAGGCCTTGCCGGCGGGTGCGGCAGTGTCGCAGCAATCCATTGCCCCATCCGCGTCAGCCATCGGCATGACCATGCCGTGTTCCATCTGGCAAGGCGCGCCGCTTTCGAGCACGCGCGCGAAGCCCTGCAAGGGGATCGCGAGGCAGAGCAACAGAGCAAGAAATGTCTTCAATGCGCGCATGGCCGGAAATTTAGTCTTCCCCGCCTGTTCCAACAAGGTGGCGGCACAGGTCGCACAGCGTTTTCATGCGGATCGCCTCGGCTCAGCCCGCGCAACAGGACAATTGCTTCACGTCCCTGGTGAAGGTCTGCGCGCACAGTTTCAATCCCTCCACCATGGTGAGGTAGGGGAACAGCATATCGGCCAGCTCCCGCACCGTCATGCCCGCCTTGAGGGCGAGCGCGGCGGTCTGGATGATCTCGCCCGCATCGGAAGCCACCACCTGCACGCCGAGAAGCCGTCCGCTCCCGGACTCCGCCATCAGTTTGATGAAGCCGCGCGTGTCGAAATTGGCCAGTGCGCGCGGTACGTTTTCAAGGCTGATGCTACGGCTGTCGGTGGCGATGCCTTGGGCGCGCGCCTGGGCTTCGGACAGACCCACCGTGGCAACCTGGGGGTCGGTAAAGATCACGGCGGGCATGGCGGTCAGATCCAGCGCCGCCTCACCGCCGGTCATGTTGATGGCCGCGCGGGTGCCGGCCGCCGCCGCGACGTAGACGAACCGCGGCCGATCGGTGCAGTCGCCGGCGGCGAGGATGCGCGACGCGCTGGTGCGCAGGTGAGCGTCAATGACGATGGCGCCTTTCGCGTCCGCCTTCACCCCGGCGGCATCGAGCCTGAGACCGGAAGTGTTGGGCGTCCGCCCGGTGGCCACGAGCAGGCGCTCGGCGCGCAATTCGCCTTGCTCGGTGGCAAGAATGAACTCATCGTTCACATGATCGACTCGGCTCGCCTGGGTGTGTTGCCGCACCTCGATGCCCTCGGCGCGGAAGGCCGCCGTCAGCGCGACGGCGATGGCCGGGTCTTCGCCGGACAACAGCGTGCCGCGCGCCAGGATCGTCACCCGGCTGCCCAGGCGGGCGTAGGCCTGGGCCAGTTCCACGGCGACCACCGAGGCGCCAATGACGGCGAGCCGGGGCGGGATGATGTCGCTTTCCAGGGCCTGGGTGCTGGTCCACCAGGGCGTTTGCGCGAGCCCCGGAATCGGCGGGATGGCGGCGCGGCTGCCTGTGGCGATCAGGCAATGGTCAAACGTCACCAGCTGTTCTCCGCCATCGGTCCGTTGCACGAGGAGGCTGTGGCCATCCCGGAAGCGCGCTTCGCCGCACAGCAGTTCGATGCCGGGGTTGGTGGCCAGGATGCCTTCGTATTTGGCATGGCGCAGCTCGTCCACGCGCGCCTGTTGCTGGGCGAGCAGCGCCGCGCGGTCCACCCTCGGCGGCGCGGCGGACAGCCCCGCGTCGAACGGGCTTTCCCGGCGCAGATGCGCGATATGGGCGGCGCGGATGAAAATTTTCGAGGGCACGCAGCCGACGTTGACGCAGGTGCCGCCGATCGTACCGCGCTCGATCAGCGTGACGCGGCCGTTTTTGCCTATGCGCTCCACGGCCTTGAGCGCGCAGGCAAACGCGGCCGCGCCCGAGCCGATGATCGCGATGTGCGTGGGTTGGGTATGAACGCAGCAATCAGACATGGACCTTCTCCTGGGTCGGAACATCGCAGGACTCCGGGCCGCAACGGCGGTGGGCCGGGGAAACCAGGTCCCAGACCGCCACCGCAAGCATCGACGCCAGCCCGGCGTACAGGGTTTGCGTGCTCCAGCCATACTCGAACCAGGGGTAAAGGCTTAACAGCACAATGGACGGGCCTATGACGCCGGCGAGGTTGCGCCGCCATTGGCGGTGGCTGAACCCGCCCAGCGCGTTGGCCGCAAGCGCGATGGCAGCGAACAACGGCAGCAGGGTGTTCACGAACAGGTCTTCCCATTGGGCCAGGAAGCCCAGGCCCAGGGCGGCGCCGATGCTGGCCAGGGCGGGAAAACACATGGCGCAGCCGAAGCTGGAAACAATGGCCCCGAAGGCGCCGGTCTTGTCCGCCAAGCGGGGCAGCAGGTTTGCGAATTTCATGGTCGTTTTTCCTTGAATGGAACGTCGTGGCTCTAAACTTAGGTCCGTACTGAAGTACGGAGTCAAGCGCCATGAACGATCAGGCAAGCAACCTCACCATCTGCGCTTTCGCCCGCGCCGCCGGGGTCAATGTCGAAACCATTCGCTTTTACCAGCGCCGTGGTCTGCTGCCCGAGCCGGACAGGCCCTACGGCGGCATTCGCCACTATGGCGAGTTGGATGTGGACCGGGTGCGCTTCGTGAAGTCCGCCCAGCGCCTGGGTTTCAGCCTGGACGACATCGCCGGATTGCTGCGGCTGGCCGATGGCGCGCACTGCGCCGAGGCGCGGTTGCTGGCCGAGCGCAAGCTCGATGAAGTACGCGCCAAACTTACCGACCTTGCCCGCATGGAAGCCGTGCTGGCGGGCCTGGTATCCGAATGCGCTCGGGGCGGCGGCATGTGCGGCTGCCCGCTGATCGACGCCATGCGGGCGGGGTAGGCAGTGGTCGTTATATCCCGCCCGGCTCTAGCAGGCTGCGGCCGAGTTCGAATTCGAGCTGCTGCAGCGCCCATTTCGCTTCGGCATGGGTGGAATCCAGCATCAGCACGCGCTGAAAGGCATTGACTGCCGCATCGCTACGGCCCAAGCCCTGATGGGCGCGGCCGAGCGCCATCCAGGCTTCCGGATTGTTCGGTTCCTGATCCGACCACTCGGCGGACAAGCGTGCCAGCGGCCGCCAGTTCTGCTTGGCGCCGAGGTCGCAGGCGGCGAGGAAGTAGCCGCTTTCCTTGCCCGGCGATTCCCAGAACGTGGCGCCTGTCGTGATCGAATCCAGCTGCATTTCCGCCATATGCCGCAGCCAGCCGACCGGCAGGGCGAAATGGAAATTGCCGCCCGCTTTCGCCTTGAAAGTCAGGATGCCGACCAGACGGCCGTCCCGGTCGAACAAGCCGCCGCCACTGGCGCCGCGGTCGAACGGCGCCGAGGTCTGGATGACTTTCCCGCCGTCGCATTCGCAGGCGTGCAGGCCGACGACCTTACCGGGGCTCACGGCAAACTCACCGCCCGGATAACCCACCGCCACCACGTTCAGCCCCACCCGGGTCTGGCCGATGTCGATCATCGGCGTCGGTTCGGCCTGGTATCCCGGCACGATGAGAAAGCACAGATCGCGGTAGGCATCGCGCAGGTCGGATCGTGCCTGGCGAACTTCACCTTCCAGTTGCACCTCGATGCGGGCGGCATCGCGCAGTACATGGCAGTTGGTCACCAGACGGTCGCCAGCCAGCGGCACGGCGGAGCCGAGTTCCTGAACCCCGTCGCCGCGCGTGACCACGATTTTCAACACGCGCGAGGCCCATTCCGGCTCACCCGACCAAGCGTTACCCACGCACGCCGCAACGCCTTGCAGCAGCACGAACGAAAGCGCCATCCGGTTGAAACCACGCGACATTTCCCGTCTCCTCCTGAATCCGCACTACCAATCTAAACCGAGTCTCGATATCCATCAGAAAAATTTGTAAGGACTTCCGCCTTGCAACGACCAATCAGCGGACCCGACGTAGACACCGCTGTCAGATTTCAGCTCGCGGCCCGGTCTTAATCACCAGTACGGAACACTTGCCGTACTAAGTTCAACCCGAAGAGAAGGAGTTCAACATGAAAACCACCACCCTGTTCACCAGCCTCATCGCCGCCGGCTTGCTGGCATCCGCTCCCGCCTTCGCCGGTACTTATTGGGGCGGGGACAGTAATCCCGACGCCTACGGCTACGTCCTCAACGATCTCGACAAGCCCGCCTTCGTGGGTACCGGCTTCAGCATGGCTTCGCCGCGTATCGATGCTTACAACGGCTTCACCACTGGCAATTTGGATATCGACCAATCCGGTTTCGCCATCGGCGGCGCCGGCCCGGAAAAGGGGCATGGCGACAACTACGGCTGGGCCGTGCTTGATGTCAGTCGCTGAAATCGCCAATACAGCCAAGCCGGGAGCGATCCCGGCTTTTTTATGCGCGGCGATTACTTCAGTGCAGCCTCAATCAAGCCGCCAACCGCAGCCAGATTCTTGTTGAACTCGGCATCCAGACCATGCCGGCCGGTCAGGTAGTCCGGGCTGTTCCAGGTCAATTGCACCTGGCCTTGAGCGTCCTGCCAGGCCAGCGCCTTCATCGGCAGATCGAGGCCGATGCTCTGGTTGGCGCGCATCAGCGGCGTGCCGGCTTTCGGATTGCCGAAGATCAGCAACTGCGTCGGACGCAGACTCATGCCGGCGCTTTGTGCTTCGGCGGCGTGGTCGATGCGGGCGAATACCTTGACGCCTTTGGCTTTCAGAATGGCCTCCAGTCGATCCAGCGTTTCCCCCACCGGGTAAGGGCTGACGCGGTTGGCAAGTCCGGCAGTATCTGCAGCCTGAACGACAATGGGGGCAATGGGGGCAATGGTTAACAGCATGACGGCTAACAGGTGTTTCATGGTTTTGCTCCAGTTGGGGTGGTGGTGGGGTGGTCTTTCCAATACTCGGGTACATCGCGTCGATAACGCCGGAACACCAGGTTGGCAATCAGCGCGGTCCAGCCGGTTTGATGCGCGGCGCCGAGGCCGAGGCCAGTTTCGCCGTGAAAGTATTCGTGGAACAGGTGCAGATCGCGCCAGTGCGGATCATGTTGCAACAACGAGTCGGCCGGATAGGCGGCAATCCGGCCATCCTTGCCACGACGAAACAGATCGACCAGGCGTTCCGCCAGCAGATTGGCGACTTCCTTCAGGCTGATGGCCCGGCCATCCAGACAGGGGACGGCGACGCTGAAACTGGCGCCCAGATAGCGGTGGTATTTTTCGATTGCCTGGATCAGCAGGTAGTTGGTCGGTAACCAGATCGGTCCGCGCCAGTTGGAGTTGCCGCCGAACAGGCCGCTGGCCGATTCGCCCGGCTGATATTCCATCCAGGCATGACCAATGCCGGGCAGATCGCCCAGATCCTGATGGTCGGCGTGATATTTGGAGACGCCGCGTACGCCGAAGCGGGACAGGAATTGTTGTTCGTCCAGCACCCGGCTCAGGATGCGCGCGAGTTTGTTTGGATCGACCAGTGACAGCAGATGCTCGCCGCGCGCGTTTTCATGCACCGGGCAGGCGCACACGATATGGCCGTCGAAGCCACCGCCACCGTGCTCAAGCAACTTGGCGGCGAAGCGCGGCGCGACCTTGAGCAAGCGTTGATCGACGACCTCGCAGGCGAACAGTGGAATGATGCCGACCCAGGAAAACACGTCGATGCGGCGCTGACTGCCATCCGGACTGACCAGCAAGTCCTTGTAGAAACCATCCGTTTCGTCCCACAGCGACAGGCCACCATCGCCATTGCCCAGGATGCCTGATGCGATATTCATAAACTGGGCGTAGCACTGGATGGCGATATCTTCGTAAGCCGGGTCTTCAACGGTGATTTCCAGCGCAATCAGCGTCAGGTTGAGGGCAAACATCGCCATCCAGCCGGTGGCGTCGGCCTGCTTGAGATGGAAGCCGGGTGGCAGCGGCTGCGAGCGGTCGAACACTGAGATGTTGTCCAGGCCCATGAAACCGCCTTCGAACACGTTATGTCCATCGCTGTCCTTGCGGTTGATCCACCAGGCGTAGTTGAGCAGCAGCTTGTGCAGCACGCGCTTGAGAAAGGCGCGGTCTTCCCGCCCGCGTTGCACGCGTTCGGCACGGTAGGCTTTCAGCGTGGCGGCGGCGTGTACCGGCGGATTGGCATCGCCGAAGGCCCACTCGTAGGCGGGAATCAGGCCGTTCGGGTGCAGCGCGTTTTCCTTCAGCAGCAGTTCGATCTGATCCTTGGCGAAATCGACATCCAGCAAGCTCAGCGCGGAGGCGTGAAAGGCCAGATCCCAGGCGGCGAACCAGGGGTATTCCCACTTGTCCGGCATGGCCACGACCGCCTTCAGCTTGAGGTGCCGCCAGTGGTGATTGCGTCCCTGTTTGCGCGCTGCCGGCGGTGGGTGGCCGTCGCCATCCAGCCAGCGACCGACATCGTAGTAATAGAACTGCTTGCTCCAGATCAGGCCGGCCATGGCCTGGCGCAGGATGCGGTGGTCCTCGGTGTTGGCGTTGGGCAACAGCTCGTCGTAGAACACCGAGGCCTCGGCCTGGCGTTTGGCGTAGGTGGATTCCCACTGTGCGAACGGTTCGGCCAGCGGCTGGCGTGACAGCACCATGCCAGTCATCGCGGTTTCGCCGGCGGCCACTTGCAGCCGATGACTGGCGGCGAATTTGTTGCCGACCTGCTCCGGATTGAGTGCGCCGGCTTCGCCCTGGATCAGGTGGCGATGGAATGCGTCTTTCACGAACGGGCTGGCATTGGCCTGGCCCCAGAGTTTTGCGGTGTTGGTCTCGTTGTCGGTGAACAGCAGTTCCGCCTGGCGGCGGCCGTACAGATAATAAGTACCCAGCGTCGGATGCACCGCGCGCAGCGCCCAGACCGCCCCTTTCGGCGGCGGAATCTCGCGCATGACCGGTTTTTCCGTGCCGACCGCCGTGGCATCCCAGTTCCAGGTATTGCGGAACCACAGCGTCGGCAGCAGCCAGATCGTCGCCGCCTCCGGCCCCCGGTTGGCGGCGAACAGGCGAATCAGAATCTGCTCCGGTCCGGCCTTGGCATACCGCACTTCTATGTCCCAGTAACGGTTGTCTGCAAATGCGTCGCTGTCATGCAGGCTGACAGGTGGATCCGAGCGCGAGCGGCGCGCGTTTTCCTGGCGCAGCCAGTCGTAGGGGAATTCGCGCTGCGGGTATTTGTAGAGATAGCGCAGCCAACTGTGTGACGGCGTGGCGTCGAGGTGGAAATAGCATTCCTTGACGTCCTCGCCATGATTGCCCTGATTGCCGGTGAGACCAAACAGACGTTCTTTGAGGATCGGATCGCGGCCGTTCCACAAAGCAAGCGCGAAGATCAGGCGCTGTTCGTCGTCACAAATGCCAGCGATGCCGTCCTCGTTCCAGCGATAGGCGCGGCTCACCGCCTGATCATGGCTGAAGTGTTCCCACGCCTCGCCATTGGCGCTGTAATCCTCGCGCACCGTGCCCCAGGCGCGTTCGGACAGATACGGCCCCCACAAGCGCCAGTTTTCCTGGCCGGTGCGTTGGGCTTCCAGACGGGCGCGTTCGGCGTCGTGCGGCAGCATCTCAAGCATGGTTTTTTCCCTTGGCGCGTTCCAGCAAACACCAGACCTGCAACGTGCAGGCCACCGACCAGGCTTGGCTTGGCGCACCGCGCGGTGTATGCGGCGGTTCGGCGTCGAACAGTTCGCTCAGCGTACCGAGACCGGCATCGGCCAGATGATCGGCCAGCGGTTGCAGCAGAGCCTGCGCTTCGGCCGCGTCGCCGCCGGCTCGATACAGCGCCAGCGCGTAATGCGGCAGCAACCAGGCCCAGGCCGGACCTTGATGGTAGGCGGCATCGCGGTCGCGCACGCCGCCTTCATAGCGGCCTTGATACGCCGCGTCTGCAGAGTCCAGCGTGCGCAGCCCGTAACTGGTCAGCAGGCGGTTGCCGACCGTTCGCACCACCGCCGCCTGTTCGTCACACGACAGGGGCGAATGCGTCAGCGATACGGCGAAAACCTGGTTCGGACGCACTTGTTCAGCCGGGTTTTCTACACCGCCATCCAGCACATCGAACAAACCCTCGCCATCGGCCCGGATGAAGCGGCGAAAACCTTGCCGGGTCTGCTCCGCCCGTTGTAGCAAGGGCGCATCGTCCAGCCGCAGCCGACGGGAAAACTCGGCCAGTGTCATCAGCGCGTTGTACCAGAGCGCATTCAGTTCCACCGGCTTGCCGATGCGCGGCGTCACCGGTCGGCCATCGACACGCGCATCCATCCAGGTCAGTTGGGTCGCTTGTTTGGCATCCACCTCGGCAGCTTCCACCTCTCCGGCGCGCAGTAGGCCATCGGCCGGGTCGACGCCGATGCCGTAACGCGTGCCATTGGCGTAGTGATCGAGCAGCGCCGCCAAAGCCGGGTAATGCCGCGCCAGCGCGACCAAGTCACCGCCGGCTTCAACATAAGCGCGCCAGGCCTCGATGTACCAGAGCGGCGCATCGGCGGCGTTGTACTCCGGCGCCGCGCCGTCTTCCGGGAAGTGGTTGGGCAGCAGGCCGTTTTCCAGAAACCCTGCCCAACTTTCCAGCAAGCGGCGCGCGTCATCGTGGCGATGCGCCGGCAAGGTCAGGCCGGGCAACGCGATGAAGCTGTCGCGGCCCCAATCGCCAAACCAGGGATAGCCGGCGATCACCGACACGCCGTCTGCGGTGCTGTTGGGCAAGGCGCGGCGCACCAGAAAGCTGTCGGCGGCCAGCACCAACTGGTCGATCCAGGCCGGTGCGGCGGCCAGCGCCGGGCTTTGCACTTTCGCCTGGCGCAGCAGGCTGGCGTCGTGATGCAGGCGCTGCCGTAACGATTCGCCCAGATAAGGCGCGGCATCGGCCTGCATCGAAGCGGTGAAGCCGACCCATTCGCCAGCATGCAAGGGCAGTTCCAGTACACCGACGCAGAGATGGTTGTCCCGGTCCGGCAGGCCGCGCGCGCGTTCGGCCGGGAGATCGAAGCGTTCGACCCAGTGGTATTGCGCCTGAAAGCGCCCGCAACGGCTGCGGAATGACAGCGGGACGCCTTGCGGCAGCACAACCCGGAGTGCGTCTTCACCCAACTCGATGTGTGGGGCGAAGCCTCCTGCTTCGGTCTGGCCGTGATGATCGCGTGCATTGACCAGCAAGCGCACCGCAAGCCGTGGGCGCCGCGATTCATCGTGCTCGGACAGCAAACGCCAGGCCAGGCAGGTGGTATTCGCCCCCGCCTGCATCCAGATGCGCGCCTCCAGCCGCACGTCGCCGATGGCGTAGCGCCAGACCGGCTGGCGACCGTCGAGATGAAATGATTCAAGCTGCAAATAACCGCGCGGCTCGATCGCGCCGCCCTGCCAGCGGTTGCTGTGCAACGGGAAGGTGCGATCGCCGACGATCAAGTCTGCATCAGCCTTGGCGAACACCAAGGTTCGCCCCAAAGGTGGTTGCATCGGCGCGAACAAAAGCCCGTGATAACGCCGCGTCAGCGTACCGGCGATAGTGCCCGCCGCGTAACCGCCAAGGCCGTTGGACAGCCACCATTCACGCCGCTCGGCCTGATCGAGATCATTGCAGACCTCGCGGCCGAAGCGAATGAATTGGGGTAAGGCCTGTTCCACGGTGCGCTCCCGCCCCGGCATCAGCCGCGATCCTGCTGTGCGCGCAATTCCGCTTCGGCAGATAGCCAGTCTTGCATCTCGAAGCCAGGTGCAAATCCGCGTTGCTCAGCCAGGAAATAGGCTGCTTTGGCAACGGCCCCAATGAATTCATCCTGCCACGGGGCACGTTGCGGCGCTTCAGTGGCGCTGGCGGAAGACCCGGTTTTCACACTTTCTCGCTTGTTGGGCGTTTTCATCACCATCTCCTCGATTGTTGCGTGCGCTGATCGAAATGCCATTGCTGCAAGTAGGTCGGCCGAGCATCCAATTCCTGACAGTAATTTTTCTGGATACAGGCGTTATTGCTCCCGACTTGGTCACTTCATCACGCGCTGAATCGGCCAAGCAGACTGTTCCACCAGCGTTTGCGATTACCAGGCAGAAGAGTGTCCGTATCGATAGCTTCGGGAGGATCAAGGCTCAATACCCAGCCTGGCTGCACTTTGAAACCACTACTGCCGCAGGTGGCCCCGAGATTGTTCGGATCGTAGATCTTGACCAGGCTGGGGCCATCCGGCTTGTCGACATAAACAATGCCCAGATAGGCTTCGTCATGCTCCCGGCGCAGCAAATCGTCGATTTCGAATAGGGTCGCGCGAAAAGCTTCCGGTGCCAACGGCTCACAAGGCACTTCCGCACCCACGGCGTAGGCGTACCAACGACTCTCGTTTTGCCTCTTCAACTGTCCCAGCAAGGCGTCCCAGTCCGACCAGCGCAACACCCCGAACAGTGGTCCGTTCAATTTGGCGCTAAAGGTATTCATTGAGCTTCTCCCCGTAACAGACCCAGAAGCTTGCGCTCGCTCTGGCCGCCCAGTTCCACCCGGCGAATCACCTCCGCCTCCACCAGCACAAAGCTGGGCGTGGCGGCGATGCTGAAGCCGTGTGCGATCTCGGGTGCTTCAGCGATGTTGATCTTGATCAGGTTGCGATGCGTTGCCCTCAGCCTGTCCACCAGCGGGGTCATGGCTTTGCAAGGGCCGCAATGAGGCGTGTAAAAATAGTACAACCGGCGCGGGTCGGCGTGCGCATTTCCGTCCACCGCCGAGGTGTCCGGTACCGCCCGACCTTCAGCCCTCACCGCACGTCGCTCGATGAGAAACTGAATCAGGAAAATCAGAGCAAACAGCACAACAAGAAATGTCAGCGGCCAGGTCATGGCAATCTCCAAAATGCGTTGCAACTCATTGAGTTCGGATGGCGTGAATTCAATAGCCAAATTCGCCCAGCCACTCGCCCCGGTGGTAGTCGATGGACAGCCAGTGCGGAACATAGGGGCGGGGATTGGCGATCGGAAAATCATCCATGGGGGGACTGCCAGGTAGATCGGAAATGGCACAGACCCGGGTCATCACCGGGCGAAAGCGGACCGAGAGGCGGTCGGAGACCGATGTTGCTGTCTCCTTGCCCAGCTCCCTGAAGCGCACTCGCTTACGAATCAGGCAGGAAAACAACAGCTCCATTTCGGCCAACAGCGGCGACTCGCGTTCGGCAAGGGCTCGCGTCGCCCGCGAGCTGAGGCGGATTTCGACGGTTTTGTCGGCAAGTGTGATGTGCATCGCGGTTTCCAGTTCAGACAGTCAGACATCAATTTCACGATGATTGGTCGTTCAGAAACTGGATTCCTGACACTCAGGTATTGGTTTATCTGGTGAATTCAAAAACGTGTGGCACTTGCGGCCATCAATATCGGCCGGTCCATAATGCGAACCCCGCCCCCTTGGATGCGCCATGCACCTGCCAGCAAGATTCAGCGGCATTTCCGCGCGACTCTATTTCGCCTTTCTTGCGGCTGCCGCGATTCCAGTTGCCATCGCCGGGCTGGTGGGCATTCATTATTCGATTCAGGCCCTGCGCGACCAGACCCTGACGCACCTGGACCAGGAGGTCGCCAGCCGGGCGGAAACAGTCGCCCGCTTCATGGAACAACTGGCCAGCGAAGTGTTGTACCTGAGCGCCTCGCCCGCGCTGGACGAGTGGGTGGAACAGCCGTCCGAAAGTGCCCGGCTGCGTCTGGAGCGCGATCTATCGGTCTTTGCAACGGCGTATCCGTATATCTATCAGGCGCGTTATCTCGATGTCTCGGGCCGCGAGCGGGTGCGCGTCGACCGTGTCGATCATGCGGTCAATGCTGTCCCCAGCCCGGCTTTGCAGGACAAATCCGACCGCTATTACTTTCGCGATGCAATGACACTGGCGGCGGGTCAGATTTATGTTTCCCCGCTTGATCTGAACATCGAACATGGCCGGGTGGAAACGCCGGAACGGCCGGTGATTCGGGTTGCCACGCCGGTCGCCGATGCCAGCGGGGTCAAACGTGGTCTGCTTATCATCAACCTGCACGCGGAACTGTTTCTACGTCAGGTCCAGCAAATGGCCGAAAGCCATGGCGGCACCGCGTACCTGTTCGATCGGGCCGGTTTTTTCCTGTCGCGATCCGGCCAATCCGCAGTCGAGTCATTCAGGATGCAGGCCGTCGACGCGCTCGACAGCGCCGTGCCCGGCGCGCTGCTGGCCGAGATTCTGTCAGGCAAACGCGGCGTGGTGGCGGAAGACAGCCAGGTTGTCGCCTACGCTCCGGTCAGCATGCAACCGATCGCCGGTCACCTGAATTCGCCGCCGCGCGCCTGGGCGCTGGCATTGGCTTACCCGCAAAGCCGCTTTTTCTCCGCCGTGTTCAATCTATACCTGCTGTATTCCGTCCTGGTCGCCGCGCTGGCGGCAACTGCCATCGCAGGCTGGCTGGTATCGCGCAGTCTGTTGCGGCGACTGGTGGACGAACGGCGGGAACAGGATCGGCAATTGTTTCAGCGCGAAAAGATGAACACGTTGGGTGAACTCTCGATGGGCCTGGCGCATGAAATCGGCAATCCACTGGCGGGCATGAAAGCGGTGGTGCAGGTGTTGCAGCAGGACGATGCGCCGGATGGATCGTCCAACGCGACGATGCACAAATACCTGCCGAAACTGGAGAATGAAATCGACCGGCTTTCCAGCTTCCTGCGCACCTTCAATGGTTTCGCCGCCCCCCAGGCGCACCAGCCGATACCTTGCCGATTGGAAGACGTGCTGGACGATGTGCTGCTCTGGACGCGTAAGGAAGCGCGCGAAAAGGGGATCGAGATTCAGTATCGCCGCTGTGGCAAGGACATCCCGCCGCTACTGGCGGACCCGAATCAATTGAAGCAGTTGCTGCTGAATCTGGTCATCAATGCCATCCATGCGATAGACGGGCCCGGCCGTATCACGCTGTCGATGTGCAATTCGCCACTCGGCCAGCCCGCCGCGATCTCACAACGGCGGCACATTCACTTTTGCGTCGAGGACGACGGGCCGGGTATCGCCGCTGAAGCCTTGCCGAAAATTTTCGAACCGTTCTTCACCACACGCCCGAATGGGACAGGTCTGGGATTGGCCGTGGTGAAGAAAATTGCCGATCAGCATGGCGCCACGATCCAGGTGCATACCGGTCCCAGCGGGCGCGGCAGCCGTTTCGAGCTGGCCTGGCCGGCGGCGGGTATGGACGCGCAGCAACCCGAAGCCGAAGCCTGTGCCGCGAGGCCGACCATGAAGGACACCGCATGAGCAACCGCATCCTGATCGTCGATGACGACGATACCCTGCGCGAAACCCTGGCCGACGTGCTGGCCCGCCACTACGAGGTGGATCAGGCGGCGGACGCGGCGAGCGCCTTGGCCATCGCCCGCAGTCGTTCATTCGATCTGGTGTTGCTGGATTTGCGCCTGCCCGACGGCAACGGCCTGGAAGTGTTGCAGCAACTGCACGAAATCGACGAGCGCCTGCTGGTAGTGGTGATGACCGCCTACCCGGAAATTCGCACCGCGGTGACCGCCCTCAAGGCGGGCGCTTACGATTATCTGAACAAGCCGTTCGATCTGGATGATTTGCGCGGCCTGGTGCGACGCGCGTTGGAAACCCAGCAACTGCGTACCGAGGTGGAGCGGCTGCGCGCCGCCGTGCCGCCGCTGGCCAATCTGGAAGGCATGATCGGCGCCAGTCCGGCCTTTCTGAGCATGGTGGAAGTCACCCGCCGGATTGCCGCCGCCGCCCGCACGCCGGTGTTGATCAGCGGCGAATCCGGCACCGGCAAGGAGCGCATCGCGCAGACCATCCACAATCTGTCGAGCCGCGCCGCCGGCCCCTGGGTGACATTGAACTGTTCGGCCATCGCCGAAGGTTTGCTGGAATCGGAAATGTTCGGCCACGAAAAGGGCGCGTTCACGCATGCCGTCGCCAGCAAGCGAGGCCTGCTCGAACTGGCCGACGGCGGCACGTTGTTCCTGGACGAGATCGGCGACCTGTCACCGACGCTGCAACCCAAGCTGCTGCGCGTGATCGAGACCCAGTCGTTCCGCCGCGTAGGCGGTCAGCGCGAATTGCACGTCGACGTGCGTTTTGTCGCCGCCAGCAACCGTGACTTGAACGAACGCATTCGTCAGGGCCTTTTCCGTGAAGACTTGTATTACCGCCTGAATGTCGCCGGCATCGACGTGCCGCCCCTGCGCGAGCGGCGCGAGGATATTCCGCAACTGGCGCGGCATTTCCTGGCCCAGGCCGCCGCAGTGATGGGACTGCAAGTCGTTGATATCGCGCCGCTCGCCGAGACGCGGCTTGCCGCCTATGTCTGGCCTGGCAACGTGCGGGAATTGCGTAACGTGATGGAGCGCGCCCTGATTCTTTCCGGCGGCGCCAGGATCGAGGCGGAACACTTGCCGAAGGAACTCTGCACCAACGCCGCCTGCCGGTCGCAGGACGGATCGGCGCTGCCGTTCGCGCTGGCGGACATGGAAAAACTCCATATCGGACGCGTGCTGCGGCATTGCCGCGGCAACAAGACGCATGCCGCCGCATTGCTGGGCATCACACGGCTGACGTTGCGCAACAAGATTGCGCAGTACGAATTGCTGGAAGGGGCCGAGGAAGGCGAAGCGTAGACCGGTATTCAACCCGCAAGGGCGTTGCCCTGGCGAAAACCAACCGGCCAGTAATTGACCATTCCGGTTAGTTTCTGACCGGCGCGGACGGCTATTTCATCGCAACGAAAAACGCTGTGCCTATTTGAAAACAAGGTGTTGGATCAGTTTTTCTCGATTGGCATGCTTGCTGCTGTTGTCTCGTTGTTTTTTTACGCAGCGAGGGGAATGCCATGAAGTTTCGTAGCTGGATGTTCAGGTTGATCGGGCTGATTGGTTTGCCCCTGTTTTGCCTCCCCCTGTCCGCCTCGGCGGCCTGGGACGACGACAAGGGCTGTCTGGCCTGCCACGAGGGTATCGAACGCATCGCCGATACGCCGACCATGAAGGAGTTGTCCTGCACCTTCTGCCACAAGGGCAATGGCGAGGAAGCCAAGGATGCCAAGGTGGCGCACAAGGGCATGTTCGCCAATCCGGCCGACTTCCGCGTTGCTGACCAGACCTGCGGCATCTGTCACGCCGAGCACTTGGCCAACGGCAAGAAATCGCTGCACGCCACCATGGCTGGCATGATCTCCGGTACCCGCTACGGTTTCGGCGCGCAGGATCGCAAGTCCAAGTACGCCACCTATGCCGTGGACGGCGGCGTCGCCGACCGGCCCGGCGCGCTGCTGAGCCTACTGCAGGTTCCCAAATATGATCCGAAGAAACCGGATAGCGAGACCAACTCCCCCGGCGACGATTACCTGCGTAACCAGTGCCTGCGCTGCCACCTGTGGAGCGGCGGCGCGCAACAGACCGGCGACGCCCGCGCCAGCGGCTGCGCGGCCTGCCACATGGTGTATTCCGACGCCGGCAAGTACACGGGCGGCGACAAGGCCATCGACAAGACCAAGGTCGGTCGGCCCAAGATGCACAAGATCACCACCAAGGTACCCGAATATCAGTGTCTGCACTGCCACAACCGGGGCGGTCGCACCGGCGTCTCCTTCATCGGCACCATGGAGAGCGACAACTACGGTTCGCCCTACAAGGACGACGGCAGCAAGCAGGGCAGCCTGCACGGCAAGCAATACAACCACCTGACCAAGGACGTGCACTACGAGAAGGGCATGAGTTGCGTCGATTGCCATACTTCCCACGATCTGCACGGCGACGGCCGCATCTACGAGAAGAAGGAAAACGCCGTCGAGATTCGCTGCGAGACCTGTCACGGCGACACCAAGAAAGCGGCCACCTTCACCACCCTCTGGGGCAACAAGCTGAACAACATCAGCATGAAGAATGGCAAGCCGGTGCTCACGGCCAAACTCACTGGCAAGGAACATCCGGTACCGCAGTTGAAGGGCGCCAAGCTGAGCCAGGAAGGCCACACCGCCATGGTCGCCATCCCGAAGCACATGGAGAAACTGGAGTGCTACAGCTGCCACGCCAAGTGGGCGCCGCAGTGCTATGGATGCCATACCGACCATGACACCGGCAAACCGTCGCGCGACTGGCTGGCGGACGGCAACAATGAAGACCCGTCGAAGAACGGCACCATGGGCGCAGTGGGCAATTCCGCCTTCACCTGGAACGAATCGCGCTCCTACCTGCGTTGGGAAACCCCGGTGCTGGGCATTAACGCCAAGGGCAAGGTGTCGCCGTTCATCCCCGGTTGCCAGGTGGTCTACACCCAGCATGACAGCAAGGAGAAGACCAAGACGGTGAGCAACAAGGTATTCACCACCGTACACGGCACCAGCGGCTGGATGCAGAACCCGATCCAGCCCCACACCATTAGCCGATCCGCCCGCACCTGCGCCGATTGCCACATGAGCCGCAAGGCTATCGGCCTGGGCACCGGCACCTATGACGTCAAGCGCAACTTCCCGGATGGCGGCGGGCCTGACTTCGAGCCGGAACGCATCGTCGATGAGGAAGGCCGCCAACTACAGGGCACTACCCACGAAGGCGCGCGGCCCTTCAACAAGGCCGAGCAGCAGCGCATCAGCCGGGTTGGCGCCTGTATCGCCTGCCATGGTTCCGGCAAGGTGACGCTGCAGAACAAGGCACCGACGGACGAACTGCATACCAAGGCGATCCGTTCTTACCTGAACAAGAAGAAGTGATGTTTGACTGAAACCGGGGCGGGCCTTGCGCCCGCCCTTTTCAATGGAGCAATGCAATGCATGCATTCAATCGTTGGGCCGTGGCGTTGTTGCTGGTTGTCCTGCCCGCGCTGGCAGCCTGTGACAAAGCCGGCGGCAAGATGGGAGGCCGCGCCGCCAACAGCGGCGATATCGCCACCGTGCACTTCACCGGCAAAACCGCCGATGGCAAGGTGTTCGAGACCACAGAAGGCGGCAAGCCGCGCCAGGTGCATATCGGCGCCAACCTGATTCTGCCGGCTTTCGAACGCGCACTGATCGGCATGAAGCAAGGCGAGAAAAAGACCTTCAGCGTGAAATCCGCGCAGGCCTACGGCCCGCGTTTCGAAGATGAAACGATGATTCAGGTCAGCTACAAGTCGAATCAGGCGCATGCGATGGATTACCAGGTCGGACAGGTACTGGAAGCCAATATCGAGTATCCCGACGGGCGCAAGGCGAAACGCGAGGTGCGCATCATCGCCTCCGACGAGAAAACCTTTACCGTCGATGCCAATCACCCCCTGGCCGGCAAGGATCTGACGTTCGAGGTCACGCTGGTTGAACTGCGTTGAAGCGTTGCCTCATCAGCGTAGCCGGTCAGATGTAAAGGCAGATATCCGATTCCCCCGCGAACTCGAAGAACGTGGCCGCGCCGCCGTATTCGATGCCTTCGATGAACTCGGCATGATCGAAGCCGAACAGTTCTACCGTCATCTGGCAGCCGATGAATTTCACATCGGCTTCAAAACAGAGTTCGCGCAACTCCGGGATGCTGGCCACACCGTTGTTGCGGATGGTCTGCTTCATCAACACGGTGGCCAGGTTTTCGTAACCGGGCACCAGCGACTGCACGGCATTGGGGATGTTCCAGTTGATGTCCTTGAACCATTTCGGCCCGAACGGCATTTTCATCGGCATGCCGGGGTTGCCGAGCGGGCTGACCTTGAGGTGGCTCAAGTCCTTTTTCAGTAGTTGCAGGCCGTAGAAGGTGAAGAACATCTGCACCTGATAGCCCAGCGCAGCGGCGGTGGAGGCCAGGATGAAGGGCGGATAGGCCCAGTCCAGCGTGCCTTTGGTGGCGATGATCGCCATTTTCTTTTCGTCCATGATGCGACTCCTTCAGTTTGTCAGTGGCTCAGTCCGTCCAGACGCGGCCGGCGAAAACGCTGTCCAGCGGGGTGTGGAACAGGTGGTTGGCATAATTGCTCAAGGTCTTCACCGATATCGCCAGCACCACTTCGAGCATCTGGCTTTCGCTGAAGCCGGCGGCGAGGAAGGCCTGAACATCGGCCTGATTAGGCAGACCACGCTGGGTCACCATGTTGCGGGTGAAATCGTGCAGCGCGGCTAGCTTGGCATCTGGAATCGGTGTGCCATTGCGGATTGCATCGGTCACCGCAGCCGGCACGCCGGACATCTGGTCGGCCAGGAAACTGTGCGCGGCGACGCAATAGGTACAGCCGTTCTCGCGGCTGATGGCGAGAAACACGACTTCCTGTTCCGCCGGCGTAAACCCGGAAAGTTCGCGGAAACGGTTGTAGCCGTCGATGTAGGTTGCCAACAGACCGGGCGAGTTGGCCATGACACGGTACATGTTGGGAACAAAGCCGAGTTTGCTTTGCGCGTCGTCGAGCAGGGCTTTTGCCAGCGGCGCGGCCTGATCCGGATCGAGGGCAGGCAAAGTGAGTTTGTATTCGGATTGCATGGGAAATCTCCTGTTGAGTAATGAACCGTTCGTTCCAGATTGGCTAAAAAAAGGGGGTTACACCCCGACCAACTGCGCTGAATAACCCGATGCCCTGACCGCGCCCAGCAACGCGGCTGCGCTGGCCTTGTCCGAGTTGAAGGCAACCAGCAGCAGATGTTCCTTGCCGGAATTGAAGCGCGGCGCTACGACGCCTTCGATCTGGCGCATGCGCTCTTCCATCGCCAATCGCGCTTCGGTGTTCAGGCTTTGATCAATGTGAATCATGATGTCGCTGATACTCATGGCAATCTCCTTGTTACAACGTGGCGGGCGAGGCCCGAATGCTGCGGTTTATTGGACCGCATGTTCCATAACAGAGCAAAAAAATCAGTCCAGCGCCTTCAGCACCATGCTGATGATCCCCTGCAGCGTGGCCGCATCAGCGCCGGCCTTGGCTTGGGTTTTCAAGCCACTCATGCTGCTGACCAGGAAGTTGGCCAGCATTTGCGCATCGCGTTCTGGCGGGATGTCGCCTTCTCGCTGGGCGCGTTCAACCGCAGCCCGCAACACGTTGCGGAAGCGTTCGATGCTGTGCGCCACATCCTGTGCGATCTCGGGATCGCTCTGGGCGAATTCACTGGCGGTATTCATCACCAGACAGCCGCGCGGTTGCGCCTGGCCGCTGACATCGTTCAGCACCGAATTGAGGAAGCCCTCAATGAATTTGCGGCCGCTGGGCGCGCCGGACAATCCATCGCGCAGCATCTGGGTGAATTGATCGGCGTAACGCGCCACACATTGCCTGAACAATTGCTGCTTGCCGCCGAACGCCTGATACAGGCTGCTTTTGGACAGATTCATCGTCGCCAGCAAGTCCTGCATCGAAGTGGATTCATAGCCTTTCGACCAGAATTGATGCATCGCGGCATCAAGCGCGAGGTCGGGGTCGAATTCGAGAGGTCGTCCAATGTTTGCAGCCATAAGGTATTTGTGGACCATACGGTTCACAAAGTCAAAGAAAATCTGGCGGCTTGCAACAGGCATGGCTTGTGTCGCAGCACAGTGGGCGGCATCCGACAGCATCAAGGCTGGCGCCTGAAGCTGCCGACGTAATAGGTCAGATCCGCCGCTTCCCGGGTCCCCGTGGCCAGCGGTTTGCCCTTGAGGAACATTGCCACGCAGTTGTTCTGCATCTCGGTCTGGGTGATGACCCGGCCGTTGAGCGGCTTGTAGCTCGGGTAACGTTGCGCCACGTCGAGCAACGATGGGATGGCGACCTCATGTTCGCCGATACCGACCTTGCCGCCTGCCGTGCCGCCATTGGGATGGCAAGCCGCGCAATTGAGGCCGCTGGTGCCCAGACGCGAATCGTTGAACAACGCTTGGCCGCGCGCCAGGGCGTTTTGCTCTCCCTGGCGCATGGCTGTCATGCGTTCGCTTTCGTTCAACTTCATGAAGCGATCCATGTTGGCCAGCATGTCCGGCGATGCCGCATCGCTGAAATTGTGAACACTAGCGCCACTGCCATAGTGGGTGGGATAGTTCAGCCAGGGGTTGTTGGTGGGGTTGGCAGGGCGTGGTGTCGGCGTTCCAGGGCCATTGACGATGAATCCGGCGCTGAACGCCGGTAGCCCGACCATAGCGAGCACGACACAAAGCAGGCGTTGCGAAAAAATTTTGGCATAGGTTGGCATGATTGATCTCCATCGGTTTCGCCCAGGAAAAATCAGGCGCTGATGTTGAGTCGTCGCTCGCTTGAATTCCTGACAAATCATTTCGGGAACAAAACGCCCTCGTTCAGGACCGATTGGTTCATAATCGCAGCGCACCGCGTACCGAATTCACTTGAAGAATCTTCCGCGCGAGAGGAGAAGGCTTATGAGCGACAGCATTCTGGGTTCACCGGAGACCTGGTTGGATGAGCATGGCGCCGCGCTCTACAAATATGCGCTGGTGCATACCCGCGACCAGCACAAGGCCGAGGAAGCGGTGCAGGAAACCTTGCTCGCCGCTTTGCAGGCACGCGACCGATTTTCCGGTGGCGCATCCGCACGCACCTGGCTGATCGGCATCCTCAAGCACAAGATCATCGATATGTTCCGGCACGACGCGCGCGAGGTACAACTGGACGACCCGGACGAACTAGCCGATGCGGATGAAATGCAGGATACCGACAACTTTGCGTCTGACGGACACTGGCAACACAAGTTGTCCGATTGGGGCAATCCGCAAGAATTGCTGGAACGCGGCCAATTCATGATCATCCTGCAACGCTGCATGGATGCCTTGCCACCGCGACTGGCGCGACTTTTCCTGTTGCGCGAGGTGATGGAAGAAAATACTGAAAACATTTGTCAGGAATTGGCGATAACGCCGACCAACCTGTGGACGATGCTGTATCGGGCCCGTTTGGGGCTCCGGCAGTGTCTCGACAGAAATTGGGTTGGCAACGCAATGCAGGCTGCCCGGAGGTGAATGAAGATGCTGACATGCAAGGATGCAAGCCACTTGATCTCGGAGAGTCAGGAACGCCGATTGGGTTTCCGGGAACGCTGGGGTTTGCGGATGCATCTCTGGATGTGCGTCAGTTGCAGTCGCTTCGAGCGGCAGATGGCCTTCATGCGGCAAGCTCTGCGGATGCTGGGCAAGCGTGCCGAGGACGAGACTGACAGCAGCGGATTCCCCCCCGAGTCGCGTGAACGTATCCGCAAGGCGTTGGCTGAGCGGGACAAGCAAACCCACGATCATCCCCATTGAGCCCTCGCCGGCTTCAATGCCGGCCAGGTCTACCGAAAATCCGTGTAGCTCAAGGAGCCCGTTTGTGATGCCCAGGCGGAATCGTTATTACATCCTCGGCGTATATGCCTTGTTGCTGGCATTGAGCGCCGGATTCTCGATCAAGATATACCACGACAGCCGTGCGCTTTACGGCGAAACCGTGGCGTTGATCGAGCAGGATCTACCCATCCTTGGCAGCCTTTCCAACCTGCGTGCCAACGTCGTGGCGCAGGAGCCCATTCTTTACGAGTACTACGCCACCACCGACCGCGCGCGTTTTCGCCAGCGCTGGCAAGGCAATCGGCAGCTTGTTGCCGAACTGGGCACCAAGATTCGCCGGGACTTCCCGGGGCATCCGCGTTTGCTCGTGGTCGATGACCTCAACCGAGAGGTCGATGCCCTTTCTCTGGAGCTGGATCGATTACTCGGCGCCAAGCCGGTCGATTGGGATGAGGCGCGCGCCCTGCTGGAGGAAATCAGCCTGCACGCGGTGGAGATCAACGCCAACCTGGACAGGCTGGCCGAGGATGTGCACGGTCGCGTCGACAGCAAGGCTAGCGCCGCACAAATGCGCGTCGACACGATCAACTGGACGGCGCTTTTCTATAGCGGCGCAATGTTTCTGCTGGCCATCGCCGCCGGCTACTTGATCAATAGTTATCTTGCCGGCGCGCGTGAGCGCCGGCGTCTGGCCATGTTCGCCGAGCGTAACCCGAACCCCGTCATGAATCTCGACGCCGCAGGTGGCGTGCTGTATGCCAACCCGGCCGCACATTCGACGCTGGCCACCTTGGGATACAACGCTGGCCCGCTTACTCTGTTGTTGCCATCGGACATGCCTGCGCGGCTGGAGAGCATGCTCACCGAGGGGCTGGCAACCCGCCAATGGAATTACACCGCACTGGGGCGGGAATACGAAACGACGCTCCAATATCTGCAGGATTTCGAGTACTTCAATGCCTATCTGGTCGATGTCAGCGGACGCAAGGAAGCTGAACGGCGCATGGAATATCTGGCCGAACACGATCCCTTGACCGATCTGCCCAACCGCCGCCGTTTTATCGAGGATATCCGCCGGGAAATCGCCAATGGAAGGTTGGGGGCTGTCGTTTTGCTCAGCATCGACCGTCTGCGGGCCATTGTCGATGGTGTCGGTCATGGCGTCGCGGATCAACTTTTGCAGGCTGTTGCCCAGCGTTTGCTGCGTTCGCTGGCGGATTGCACCGACCAATGCTCGAACGCGCATCTTTACCGATTCGAGGGCGCGGTATTTGGTCTGTTGCTGCCCTGTCTGGAAACGGAACAGACACCGGAACAGATCACGCGAAAGATCGCGCGTGATTTCGAGTCACCCATCCATGCAGATAACCAGGCTTTCTTTCTCGGGGTGAGCATCGGTGCCAGTTTGTTCCCCACCGATGATGGCGACGCGGTCAATCTGATCAGCCATGCCGACCGCGCATTGCAACAGGTCAAACAACGCGGTGGCGGCGGGTATCGTGCCTATGACCGGGACTTGTCGATCCAGGCCGCCGAGCGGCTTGCGCTGGAAGGCGATCTCCGCCACGCGCTTGAACGTAAGGAACTGTTCATTCAGTACCAACCGCAGGTGGAGGTGGCGAGCATGCGCATCGTCGGCGTGGAGGCTTTGCTGCGCTGGCGGCATCCAACCCGGGGACTGATCTCGCCGGCCCAATTCATCCCGCTCGCCGAAGCGTCCGGCCTCATCGTGCCGATCGGTGCCTGGGTGCTGGAAACGGCGTGTGCCCAAGCGCAAGCCTGGCATACGACAGGTCTGCCCCGCATCACCATGGCAATCAATCTTTCCGCCCGCCAGTTCGCCACCGAAGATTTGGCAAGGGACATTGCGCAAGTCCTGAGCCAAACTGGGCTGCCGCCGCAATTCCTGGAACTTGAAGTCACCGAAAGCATGGCGATGGATGATGTGGAACGCTCAATCAGGATATTGCGTGCAATGAAAGACCTCGGCGCTTGTATCTCGATCGACGATTTCGGTACCGGTTATTCCTCACTGGCTTACCTGCGCCGTCTGCCCATCGACAAGCTCAAGGTGGACCAGTCCTTTGTGAGGAATCTGGAAAACGATCCCGGTGATGCGGCCCTGGTTCTCAGCGTGGTGCAACTGGGGCATAGCCTGAACCTGAGCGTCATCGCCGAAGGCGTCGAGACGCTGGGGCAACTGGAATTCCTGCGCGGTACGGGGTGCGAAGAAATCCAGGGCTATTACTTCAGCCGCCCACTCGACAGTGCTGCACTGGAAACCCTGCTTGGCAGCGGCATCGCGGCATTTCAAGCGTGAATTGGGCTCGATTACGTTGGCCGTGAAACCAGGTGCAGGTGCTGGGTCGTAGATTGCATCGCAGGCGAAATCTCTGTTTGTGGCTGATAGCTGAAGCGAACGCTCTGCCGTTCGCGCGACATCTCGATGCGGGCAATGCTGTGGGTGCAGGCGTCCGGACGTGACATGCGGATGCCGGCGGCGGCATTGTCGCCACGGTGTTCATGGAAGGTAGCCAGTTGTTCGACGCTGGCCGACGCCATGTCGCCCACATCCCGGGCAAATGTGGCCAAACGCTGGCTGGCGATGACCTCGGGTTGATATGACGAGGTGGTCAGCAGGCAGCCCTCGGCGGCCAATTGTGTCGAAGTGGCATCGATGCCGTCCCAGGTCAGCAGGCTGGCCTGCGACGCATCGGCGGCAATCAGATGAAACGGCGGCACATCGTCCAGCCGTCGCGTTGCAATACGCTTGATCGCCGTCTCTACATCCAGGCAGTCGGCAGCGTGATGCGGCAACCAGCCGCGTGAGGCGGGATGAGTTGGGGCCAGACGCATTGCCGTTGCATGGTTGAGCAGAGCCAGGCTGAGCCCGTGTTCATTGACCAGCAGCCAGGTGCCGCCGCGCGCAGTATCGGTCGGTGCCAGATAGCGCACGCCGTTCGCTTCGAACGCGCGCGGTGGTAGCGCGACGGGCCGGCTGCGCTGTTCGTCGCGATTGAAGAACAGCACATAGCCGGTATCCAGGGGCTTCCAGGTCAGCGTACACATGTTGACGCTTTCACGGCAGTGTCGATTTCCTTGCGGAAAACCAGCGTGGAAGGCGCGACACCAAACGTCGCATCGACGTCAATGCCCTGTATGCGACAGAGAATCGCGATGATGGCGTAGTGATGGACGCTATGGCTGCAGAGAAAGCCCAGCTCGCGTTCCGGCGAGGTGGCGGTTTCGATTGCATCGCTCGAATCATCGATACGCGTGCGCAACGGACCGATGTCGCCGGGTGTAATGGCAGTCAGTTCCTGCCGCAGTCGCTTGAACAAATCGAGCGCCGCGTCACGCTGCTGCTCGATGCGCGGATCGCGTAGCCGCGCGGCGTAATCGATGCAACCGCTTTGCAGTCCATCGAGAAAACTGGCGTAGTGATCGAGATTGTGTCGGATATGGGCGCCGATGCTGCCGCCGAATACAAGCGCTACGTTGCGTGTGTAATCGGCATCGCTGATGCGCTGTAGTAGTGCTTCGCCCTGTTGCAGGGTAACGATGTTGCGCTGGATCAAATCGAACATGACTGCGCCGCCGTCCTGGAAGTATTGAAGGCAGCGTAGGCTGCAGCGCCTTCGCCGAGAAAGGTGGCCAACTGCTTTTCCGGCAGCGCATCCATGTCCACCGAAAGCAGCAGGCCGGGCGTGGCGTTGAAGTTGGGGTCGACGCCGACGCAATGAAAGCGGGCGCCGAGCTTGTGATAGTGCTTCAGCAACACTGGCGTATCTTTGCCTTCGGCATCCAGTCCACGCACACAGGCGGACAGCGTCTGCAAATCGAAACGCCCTTTTCCGGCGCGATAGTCGAGCCATTCCGGATGCGGCACATGCTGCAGCGGATGCCGTGGGCGCACATGCGGCGAAGGTTCGATCAGCGCATCGCAGATCAGCGCGATCACTGCTTCGTCATATTGCCGCGACAACGATACCGTGCCGTACAGACGGCGATATTGCGGATGCGCTACCAGATAGCGGCCGATGCCCTGCCACAGCAGGTAAAGCGCATGAAAACTCTTCTGGTGCTCCGGCACGACGAAAGAACGTCCGAGTTCCAGGGCGGGCGGCATTTCATCGTAGAAGGCGGCATCGAATTCGAACATCTGGGCGAGATACATACCGCGCGGACCATTTTCCTGGCGCAAGCGGTCGGACTGGCCCAAACGATAAGCGCCGACCAGTGACTGCGCCACGTTGTCCCAGACGAAAAGCTGGACGTAGCTGTGGTCGTAAGCGTCGCCGTCGCGCGGCTGGCCGCTGCCTTCGTCATAGAGCCGGAAGACCCGCTCGCGTTCGCGGGCGATATCGTCCTGCAGCAGCGGGATCTGCGCAGCGCGGGCGTGGAAAACGGAGAAATGCTTGAAGTCGAGCAGCCGCTGTGCGGCGGGCAACGTGGCGATCTCGCCGACGATGCGCTCGCGCTGGCCAAGCGTCGCCAGCGGTAGCAGATTGCCGGCCAGCGTGGGCGGTGCCATGTGCGGTTCTGCGTGGTGTGCAGCAAGCGAAGGTTCCAGCAGGTAAGTCATCAGGCGCGCATAACGTGTTAGCGCCGCCGCATCCATGCCGCGCCAGACCTCCGGCGCAATTGCATGGCCGACATGGAATTCGATTCGTCGACCGCGCATGCGCAGGAACTCGCGCGGCAACATCAGCAGCTTGGAGCGATCCCAGATTTTGCCCAGCGTCTGGAACAGGCGGCTGTTCGCGCCTTCAAAGAACACCGGCAAAATCGCCGCCTCATGCCGCAGCGCAAGGTGTCCGACCAGCCGATTCCAGGCCGCGTCGCGAATGCGATCTTCGCCACGCGGGCTGAACGACACCTTGCCGGCCGGGAAGATCACCAGCACGCCTCCGCTGCCGAGATGGGCTGAGCAGGCCCGAATCGAAACGAGATTTTTCTGGCTGGTCTTGAGCGGATTGGTGGCGATGAACAGTGGCGCCAATTCAGCAAATACGTTCAATCCTGCATTGGCGAGAATTTTGATGTCAGTGCGGATGCCTCGCAGACTTTGCGCCAGCGCCAGCGCCTCGACGCCGCCGAGCGGGTGATTGCAGACCACGATCAGCGGCCCCCGCACCGGGATTTGCTTGGCAAGATCACCCGGTTCATGCGCGATGGTCAAAGCCAGCGCCGAAAGCGTGCGTTCGACGAAGTCGAACGGCGGCAACGCGCGCAATCGATTCTGCCGGTAAAGCCGGTTCAAGCGATGGATGCCGAGCAAGCGGTCGAATAGTGGCGCGACAAACCCAAACCAGGCTGGGGCGTGTTTGGGAACAGCTGCGCGCAGGCTGATGCTGGATTCATTCAACATGTTGCACAACACCAAGCCGGCGGCATCGGTACTTCACCATCGTATCCGCATTTTTTTGCTTGTTTGGCGATTTCATCGCTATCTCCAGGGACGTTGATTGCACAGACCGAGTTTTCGTCAGTGCAAATTAGTCGCTGCACACGCGGATTCCTGACACCTATTTATTCCTTGAACTGCAAGGACTCGCACAAGACGCCATCGAGTTGAAGAGAGGCCTTCAAACAGGGATGAAAAATTTCTTGAAAATTATTGTCAGGAATTGACGTGTGCGCCGACCAAATGCTGAGCGATGCTGAATCAGGCCATTTTCGGACATGGGCAGCATCGACATGAACCGCCCATCCGGGCTTATGAAATGACTTTTGGAGACATACCATGAACGCACGTAAAACCCACCTGACCATCGCCCTTGCCGCAACCATTGGCGCCGCTGCCGGCCTCGCCGGCTATGCCCAGGCTGCGAGCAGCAACCCCTTCGCCATGCAAAGCCTGAACAGCGGCTACATGGTCGCCGCCGCCGAAGCCAAGGCCAAAGAGGGAAAATGCGGTGAAGGTAAATGTGGCGGCAGCAAGGCCAAGGCCAAGGAAGGCAAGTGTGGCGAAGGCAAATGCGGCGGCGATAAGGCCAAAGCCAAGGAAGGCAAGTGTGGCGAGGGCAAATGCGGTGGCGATAAGGCCAAATCCGATGCCAAGGCCAAGGAAGGCAAGTGTGGTGAAGGAAAATGTGGTGGCAGCAAGGCCAAAGCCAAGGAAGGCAAATGTGGCGAGGGCAAGTGCGGCGGCAAGAAGTAAGCCTGCGGCAGACCGACCATGCGTACATCCACACTGCATGGCGCGGGTCTCGGCCTGAGGCGGGAACTCATCCCCGACCTTAGGACCGACCTCCCGAGCGCCATAGACTTCTTCGAACTCGCCCCGGAAAACTGGCTGGAAATGGGCGGCTCGCGACGCCGCGATCTGCGCCACTTCGCCGAGCGCCGGTCCATCGTTGCGCACGGCCTGTCGCTCAACCTGGGCGGCCCGACGCCGCTGGACGAACTGTTTTTGCAACGCGTGAAGCGTTTTCTGGACGAATACCGTATCGATCTGTTTACCGAACACCTGTCCTGGTGCGGCGACGACGGCCACCTCTACGACCTGCTGCCGATTCCGTTTACCGGCGATGCGGTGCGTCATGTCGCGGCGCGCATCCGGCGCACGCAGGACATTCTCGAACGCCGCATCGCCATTGAAAACGCCTCCTACTATGTCTCGCCGGCGATTGCCGAGATGAGCGAGATCGACTTCATCCGCGCCGTGCTGAGCGAGGCCGATTGCGATCTGCACCTCGACGTCAACAACGTCTATGTCAACAGCGTCAACCACCGCTTCGACCCGCGCGCCTTCATCGACGCGATGCCGGCCGAGCGCATCGTTTATCTGCATATGGCCGGGCATTACCAGGAAGCCGAAGATCTGATTATCGACACCCACGGTGCGCCGGTGATCGATCCGGTGTGGCAACTGCTCGACCACACCTACGCCCGCATCGGCACACGGCCGACGCTGTTGGAACGTGATTTCAATATTCCGCCGTTGGTGGAATTGCTGCCGGAAGTGACGCGCATCCGTGAACTTCAACAACAATACCCCGGATTGCGCCATGCCGCCTGAAGCCCTGCATTTCACCGCGATGCTTTTCACAGACTATCAGGCTGCTTTCGGTGCCCGCATCCGCGACCCGAAACAGGCTGCGCGGCCGCCTGGCGTGCCGGCCAAACGTATGCGGGTGTATGAAGAACTGCTGTTCAACAATCTGGAAGGCTTTCTGCTGAGCTGCTATCCGGTCACCCGCAAACTGCTCGGCAAGCGTCTGTGGCGGCAGACCGTGCGGCGTTTCTTCGTCGAGCACCGTAGCCACTCGCCGCTGTTTCGAGATATCCCGAAAGCCTTTCTCGACTGGATGGCCAGCGGTGCGGCGCAATTCGCAACCCTGCCATTTCTGCCCGAATTCATGCATTACGAATGGCTGGAGCTGAGTGTCTCGATCACGCCGGAAGAAGTCGATCCGGCTGCCATCGATGCTCACGGCGATCTGCTGCGTGGCCGTCCTGCGCTGCACCCGACCGCCCGCCTGGCCTGTTACGCCTATCCGGTGCATCAAATCAGCCCACGTTTCAAGCCAACAGCGGCGGATGGCCAAACCTGGTGTTATCTGTTGTTCCGCGATGAAGATGAAGCCGGACAGGATGATGTGCGCTTCATTTTGCTGAACCCGCTCTCCGCCCAATTGATTGCCCTGATGTGCGATCACCAACCGAGCGGACAAGAAGCGCTGGCGCATCTGGCAGGACAGAACAATCCAACTCAATACGAAGCTTTCCTTCAACTCGGTGGCGAACTGCTGCGCGACCTGCGCAAACAAGGCGCCCTTCTTGGAACCTGGAGAAATCAATGAACCTGATCGCAAATCTCACCGGTCTGACCCAAACCACCTTCGGCGGCCTGAGCAAAATCGGCGAATGGATCGCACCACTAGGCCTGCGGCTGCTGCTGGCTTATGAATTCTGGCAAGCCGGGGTGGAGAAATTCAACGGCGAGAACTGGTTCGCCGACATTCAGGAGCAATTCCCCTTTCCGTTCAATGTCGTACCTGTGGAAATCAGCTGGCAAATATCGACCTGGACCGAATTGATCGGACCAGTCATGCTGGTGCTCGGCCTCGGCACCCGTTTCGCCAGCGTGTCGCTAATCATCCTGACCATCGTCGCTTGGGTCAGCGTACATGCCGGCAACGGCTACAACGTGTCTGACAACGGCTTCAAGTTGCCGTTGATCTACTTGGTTATGTTTGTGCCACTTCTGCTCTCAGGCCCAGGCAAGTTGAGTCTGGATCACTGGATAGCCAATAGGCTGTCGCATAGATAACAGACCTGGATTGCTCAGTACGCCCGCCATCGGCAGCTCCGGTCGAGTTGTGTGAGTTGGCATTCCGGCTGGTTTCGAAGCGCTGCAGTCGTTCGATTGGCTGCTTTCCGGGGTCATCGAACGGCAAATCCAGGCTGAAAGAGTGAATTCAACCGATTCCCACTATGCGGACATTCAACGGGAATTCCTCTGCGGCACTGAATGGCAGTTCTGGCCGAAGGGGGGCCAGTTAGTTGCTGCTCTGTACGACCGCTCTAATCGGTTACCTGCCTGAGAACCGCCAAAGCGGCGAATGACTGCAAGGGTTCGAATATCCTCCCGCTAGCCTCCACGTAAGCAGCCCTCCAAGACCACAAAGTCTGTTCACGATGCCAGCAGTGTCGATGAGATCGAGCGTGTCTCGCCGCCATTCAGGCACCGGCATGAGAAAACCCCCGGCATCAGCGATGCGCGGGGGTGGGTTCGTTACCTGGGTGCGTTGTAGAGCCTGCTGGCCATCCGGTTGTTGATCTGGGCAAGCCGATGGAACTGGCTTGAATCGTTGCAGTGTCTATTCCTGCGTGGGATGTGTTCAAAGCGCTTCGGGTCAGAAAGGTGTTTCGGCCTGATTCGCCAGCTCATCTCATACTCGGCATAGCCATAGGGTGCCCAATGGATGGTTTTTGACATCGTTGTCCCCATCAAGCTGGCGTCCATGTGCCCAGAAACATGGCCTGGCACGCATCGTCGAACTTCCAGTAGTACTCCTCCGATACTCGGTGGAATGCCCGCAGCGCTTCGTCGAACTGCGCGATGTAATAACCCTGTGGTGCTGGCAGTACTTCATATTGCATGACTTCCATGATTGCTCTCCTCAAAAATGCGTCCTCACGGGCGCGGTTGAATTCATGAGGAGTAGGAAGAACAGCAGACGATAAAAACCCCGCTGACCAGAGGCCGAGCGGGGTGGGGTACTACATCGCGAATTTGCCTTTGCCGTACTGGACCCGAGCCTGGATCCAGTTGGCAAGTTCGGATGGGTCGGAGAAACTGACCACCGATTTTGCGCCATCCGGGAAGTGCGCGTTGAGCAGGATGCCTTTCTGGACCAGCCTGGTCGGCCCGAGAGAAGCGAGACCCTTGGCATGTTCCTGAATCACGTGCAGGCCTTTTCCTTCCCTGACGGTGATGCCGCGCAGGGTGACTCGGACGCGATTCATCACGCGGCCTCCCGTTGTTTGAGTACGCTGATTGCGCGCTCGTACTCGGGCAGGGTCAGTTCCTCGACCGTCCTGGCCTTGGACTTGAGCCAGGCAATAAGGCTTTCGGACGTGCGCTTGGAGGCCGCGAGCAGGTCACTCACTTCCTTGGCCTGGCTGGGCGAGAGGGTGTTGCCACCCGTCTTGCCAGCCTCCTCGCGTTTGCCTTCCGGTTTGCTCCCCGACTTGACGTTCTTGTCCGTGCCGAATTCCTTTCGAAGATCGGCGACGTACTTGTTGTCGTCATACAACCCCAGATGGACATCGGCGCTGAAACCAATGAGCGACAGGCATTTGCTCATGGCATCCGTCATGGACTTCTTGGGTGCTTCTTCATCGGTGAAGAAGCCGTTCTTGTTGCGGCCGACAAAGATTGTCTGGCCGAAGTGGATCACCTCGCCACGCTTGCCCTGGTAGACATACCAGAGATTGACGCGCAGGACGTGGATCACTTCCTTGCCAACCACTGCGCCATCCAGGATCAAGGGTGCGCCATCCTGATATCGCTCTTCCAGGATATCGATGCCCCAGCCGATGCCGCAGGGTCCGAAGGTTTCAGTGGCTTTCTGCGCCTGGTAGGTCGCATTGATGGCCGTGCCCGAGAAACCACCACTACGAGTAAAGCCCTTGACGAAGTTGGGGTTGGTTACAGCGACTGCATTCCACAGTTCCATGCTCATGGTGCTTCTCCTTGATGTGCGCCCCACGGCGCGTTGATGAAGGCCCGACGGATGCCGGGCACAGGTTTCAAGGAGGAGTAGTGAATTCGTGGTGTGATAAATGAATTGTCAAGACGTGCAACGGTATATAATATGCTTGTAATGATTTAACTATGAAGGCGTTGCATGAATTCATACCAACAGCTCATGGCCGTCGGCTATGCCGGCGCAGATGTGGATTGCTCCTCGTTTTCAGGCGACATCTCGCTATGAGGATTGCCACACGCGGATCGTCATTTCTCCTGGCTGCCCTGTTGGCGGTCTCCAGTCATGCGGGCGATGCACCAGCCGATCCCGCCAAAACCATCGCGGAACGACTCAAGCAGCGTTATCCGGCCACGCGTATCGACCAGGTACTGCCGTCTCCCCTGCCAGGCCTCTACGAGGTGGTCATGGGGCGCAATGTGGCATTCAGCGATGCCGAGGGGCGCTACTTCATCTTCGGCCACCTCTACGACATGCTTAGCCAGCGTGACATCACCGCCGAGCGCAAGGAAGCGCTGGCCAAAATCGATTGGTCGGTCCTGCCCCTGGAAAACAGCATCAAGTTCGTGAGCGGCAAGGGTGAGCGCGTTCTGGCGGTGTTCTCCGACCCGGATTGCCCCTATTGCAAAAAGGTCGAATCGGAACTGGCCAAGCTGGATAACGCGACCCTCTATCTCTTCCCGTTCCCGATCCAGTCACTGCATCCGAATGCGGTGGCCAAGGCCACAGCGATCTGGTGTGCGAAGGAACCCGCGCAGGCTTGGCGCGATACCTTGGCCGGAAAGAAGTTGGTTGGAAGTGTGGCAACGAAAGGCGACTGCGAGAACCCCATTGCCGCGAACGTGGCACTGGCCGAGCGATTGGGGATCAATGGCACGCCGACCCTGGTCGCCCGGGATGGACGATTGTTGCCCGGTGCTGTTTCCGCCGAGAGGATTTCCGCGTGGCTCGACGCTGGGCGTTGATTGTGACCTTGTGTCTGGCCATGCCGGCGAGCGCCGGACATCTGGGCGTTTACGGCAATACCTGGGAAATCGCCGAGCCGGACCTGCTCGATGCGCTGATGGCGAAACTGAAGACGATGGAGAAGGCCGGCAAGCTGAAGCAACTCGAACAGGAGGCGAGGCGGCGCTCGCTGGCCACCATCGAGAACCCGAAACCGGTGCCCGGGATTACCAAGGCCCGGCTATCCCGGACATGGATGTTTGATCCGTCCGTGAAGGTTCAGGAGACCATCAAGGATCCCCTGGGCAACGTCATCGCGCCGGCTGGGATGGTCGTCAATCCGCTGGAGTACACCTCGCTGACCAAGCCATTGTTGTTCGTCGACGCGCGGGACAAACGCCAGGTGAGCTATGCCAGAACGTTCGTGGACAGGGAACCCAGGGCGAAGGTCATCCTGGTCGGTGGCAGTTGGCTGGATTTGACTCGTCAATGGAAGCGGCAGGTGTTCTATGACCAGGCTGGATTCATCACTGGCCGGTTCGGCATTCGGCACGTGCCAGCTGTTGTCCGGCAACAAGGGAAGGTGTTGGCAATTGAAGAGTTGGCTCTCTGAACGCGCCGGGCGGCGGTTGGCATCCAGCCTGGGATTGTTGGCGGGTTGTCTGATGGGTTGGGTGTGGAGCGTCTCGATGGCGCAGGCCGATCCCACCTGCTACGGCAAATTTCCGAACTACGTGACCGATGTGTGCTGGTCGTGTGCCTTCCCGATCAAGGTCTTCGGCAACACGACGCTGATTTCCCAGAGCCAGGAGGACACCTCCAACCCGGACACAAAGCTTTGCGCCTGTGGCAATCCACCCACCCTCGGCACAACGATTTCATTCTGGGAGGCGGCGCGCATGGCGGATGTGACCAAGACGCCTTACTGCTTCGTCGGTCTGGGGGGCGTGAAGATCGACGCCGGGGTGAACTCCATGCAGTTCGGCCAGATTGACAGCCACAGTTCAGGTATTCGCTCGACACGGGGAGCGTTTCGGCATGTGCACTGGTACGTGAATCCGCTCATGACGCTCCTGGGTGTGCTGGTGGACTCGCATTGCACGGAGCGCCAGGGCTTCGACATCGCCTATATGTCGGAGATCGATCCGTCCTACGGTGACGATGAGCTGGAAGGCATCCTGAATCCGGATGCCTTTATTTTCGGTGGTGTGGTGGCCCAGGGAGCGTGTTCCGCGGATTGCGTTGCTTCGACCGCAGGATTCGGCCGTTCGGAAATGTTCTGGTGCGCGGGCTGCAATGGCTCCCTCTATCCGCTGGGCGGAAGCATCCAGACCTGGATAGGCGGTGTGCAAGGCTCCTCGTTGATGGTGCAGCGGGTTGCCGCAAGGCTGCACCGGATGCTCACCAACTGGTCGGCCTACGGCAGCGACGGCTTGTGCGGTTACTACCCGCAAATCCTGATGGACAAGACCCAGTACAAGTACTCGATGCTGTACCCGGTTCCCCAGACCAGGAAGATCGCCGGGCGTTGCTGCCAGCCCTTCGGGCGCTCGACCATTCTGTGGGGAGCAGGGCGCGAGATCCCTCAGATTGGCGAGGACTTCGGGTACCTGATTTTTCGGAAACGGAATTGCTGCGAAGGGGCCAGCCTGTGACGCACCTCCTGGATCTGGAATGGGGCCGGTGTGTGGCTTTCGCCCTGAGTTGCCTGATCTCCACCAATGCCGTCGCTGCTCAGATGTTGCCGTCTGACGATGAAATCAGGGCGCGTGTGAAGGTGCTCTCCGGCGGGGTTACCGAAACCCTGGACAGGGCAGGGCGGGAGGTTCCGAAACCGGGCGAAGTCAGGATCGACGTTCCGCCGGCCTTGCCAGGCAATCGGCTGGGTGATCTGGAAACGCTGGCCCGCCAGTTCAACGGCGGCAGGCCGGTGTTGCCAAAGTCCGGCTCCGATTTGATGGTGTTCGTCTCGCTGTCCATGCCCGAGCACGTCCTCAAGGCGTTGGCCAGGCAGGCGAAGGATGCCAGGGCCGTGATGGTGTTGCGTGGCCTGAAGGGGGGCTCCTGGCAGGAAACCTCGAAGACGCTTGCCGCACTGAACCAGGGCATTGGCGTGGAATGGATCATCCATCCGGAAGGTTTCAAGCAGTTCAAGGTCGCCAAGGTACCCAGCATTGTGCTGGCGGATGGGCGCACGGCCTCCGTGATGGAAGATGGATGTGCAGAAGCCGCTTCCTATGCGGCGCTGACCGGCGATGTCTCTATCGAGCAGGCCCTGGGCATCATGAAAATGCGCGGTGAGAAGGAGATCAGTCAGTTGGCGGTTGATCGTCTGGCCCAAATCAGGGGCCAGCCATGAGATTGGTTGGAAGGATCGGGTGGATGACGCTCGTGGTTTGCCTGTCAACGCAGGCGAATGCTGGCGATCCTGTGGCCACGTTCAACGACGCGAAGTCGTATGCCCAGGGAACGGTCGATGACACCGGGGGCATCGTCGACGCCGAGATGGCCTCGACCTTGCCGCACTTCACCCCCCTTTCTCCGGTGCCTGGGTTGGTGCCTGGAAGTACCGGGATCAACGCGGCGGGGGCGGCGAAGATCGAGGGCTGCCAGGGGCAAAACGATATCGAATGCGCGGCGGTGAATTTTCTGGCGAAGAATCCTGGCACTCGCTTGCAGTTCAATATCAACCCCGCGACCGACCCATCGCTTGCGGCGGGCAAACAGGTGCTGAGCAATCCATCCGCCCTTGCAGAAGATTTCTCCGAGACGACGGAAACGGCATGCGCGACACGAACTGAAAATACGCCTGCGAGCTATATAAACGAGGTGTGCAACGAGTACCTGACCAGTACCGAAGAACAATGCTCAATTGGCCAACAGGTCACGGTGGATGCGGACGCCAATTACCAGTGCGATGAGAAGACCAAAGAATACGAAACGTTGAAGTGCAAACGGCAGAACGTTTGCAGTGTCAGCGGGCAGACCATCAATTGCGAGAACAAGTCCTTTCGCTGTTATCCGGGCGCCCAGGCCTGTTGCAGTTTTTCAATCACCTGTGGCGCGTCAGGTGGCGTAACGGTTGTGTACAAGGATTGCTGTGGCCATACGCAAACGAAATCGGCCAGTGCGGTCTCGGATTTCTACTCACCCGGATTCCAGTACAACTGGAATGGCCAGTCTCGCTTGATCTGTGATGCTAGTGGCCAATGCCGGGTGGATTTCACGGATTATTTTTGCATCAACCCATCGAACCCGATCGGGTACTACCCGAATGTCAACCAGTTCTCCTTCGGGCTGAAGCCTACGTTTTCCTGCTATCTGGATAATCAGTGTGCGGGATTGGAAGCCAGGGCGAAATGATGCGTGGCCTAGCTTACGTCTGCTTGCTGCTTGTTTCCGTAATTGGTCCGTCCCTGGCGAGTGATTGCAGGAAAAGCGCGAGCGTTTGTGTCGATGGCGTGGCGTGCAAGAACATTAGCGGAAATACCCTGTGCCTGTCGGATGTGGGGTTGAGTTGCTGGGAGTACCAGGATACCTATGACTGCCTGAAACAAAACGCCGTCAACTATTGCGCCCCGTTCCAAAGCATTGTCGGGTGCTACCAGACAAGCTCGACTTGTGCTGAAACAGATGGGCAATTCGGGACCGGTTGCATGAGATTGACGCAGACGTGGCGCTGCGCTGATCCCGTCAATCCGCAGCCAGCAAACACCCTCCGCCTCGATGACTCCTATACCCTGGTTCAGGACGCGATCGACTCAAGTCAATGCGTCACCTACGCGGACAATCCCTCATGCGAACTCGCGGAGCATCTGTGCATGGAGGGCGCGGAGACACGGACCATCAACGGGTTACCGGTCTACAAGGAATGCTGGCGCTGGGAGGATCGCTACACCTGTATTTCGGCGAATTCAACCAGTGACTGCGCCGACCTGGTCTCGCGCGGTTGTACGTCCGTCGCCTCAGCTTGCATCGAGGTGTTGCCGGATGGGCGCTGTTCCCTCTCCGAGAAATCCTATTCCTGCCAGACATCCCCAGCCGTGACCCGGGAGGTCCAGGACTGCGCCGCCCGGTCATTCTGTGCCAACGGCGCATGCTTCGACACTGGCTTCGAGCCCGACGCCGATTTCGGCAAGGCAGTGGCCGCGATGGAGTCGGCGAGGGAGGCGGGAACTTATATCGATCCGGATACGCTCCGATTATTCACGGGGGCTGGATCGAAATGCACGAAGAAGCTGGGTGGCCTGGTGAATTGCTGCAAGGGCGGCAGCGGAGGAGGTGGGGGGATGAGCAATCAGGCGCTCGCTGGTCAGATGTTGAGTAATGCCGCTGATTACGCATCGAGCGTGGGCAGCCCGTACCTGTATGACGCCATGTTCAGCAGCGACCTGCCCTGGCTGATGGACAAGGCCGTCGATGCGTGGTCATCAAATGCCTGGTCACCCTCGTTCAATCCCACCTTGAGCTTCTACGGGGTGACCGCACAGATTGGCGGGGCGGTTCCTGTGGGTGCGACGACGCTGGGATCCGTCGGCAACGTCCAGCTTTACTTCAACCCGACGACCTTCTACATCGCTATCGCGGTCATGGTGATCCAGGAATTGATTAGCTGCGATCAGGCGGATCAGCTTACGGCCATGAAGAAAAGCGAGAACCTCTGTGTCGGGCTCGGTAGCTATTGTTCCAGCAAGGTTCTGAAGGTGTGTGTCGAGAAAAAAGAAGGCTACTGCTGTTTCAATTCCCGCTTGGCCAGGATCATCCAGGAGCAGGGACGCGCGCAACTCGGCAAGAGTTGGGGCAGCGCGAAATCGCCAGAGTGTTCGGGGTTCACCGTGGCGGAGTTCGAGAGCCTGGACTTCAGCCAAATCGACCTATCTGAGTTCATTCGCGAGATTCAACCCAAGGCGATGGATGTGCAGGCGCTGGCGGATCGGATGAATTCGCGGGTACAGACGATGGCGAATCAATAAGGTGGGCATCGAATAATGCGGTGCTTGTACCCCTTGATTCTGATCCTGGCATTCTTCCCAGTCATGACCTATGCCGGCTGGTTCGGTTCTGACGAGACCGCCGATGCGCCGGCCTCCGGTCCGCTCCTCAAGTCATCGGGTTCGTTTCGGATCGACCCGGAACGCAGACAGGCCGGGGTCTATGTGAAATTCACCAACACTGTCAGGACGACGGCCACTGTGCGCGAGTCGTTGCAGAGGAACGGCTACGTTCTGGCCGAGCAGGAAGATCGGGCACGGGTGGTGCTCATTGTCAGCGGTGACGTGACGATGAAGGAGAAAGGCAAGTCAGATCTCGGGCGGTTCCTGGAAGGCGGCGCGGTTTTCCAGCAACCTGCCATTGCCGGGTCATCCGGCGCCTGGCGGGACGGCGGGGTGATCAACGAGTCCGGCAAGCTCACCGGCGGGTTCTGGTCCGGTTGGGCATTGGCCGCGTTGAGCGGTTTCGTGATGGATGCAATGGGGGTGACCAAGACCATCAATGCCTCCCACACCCAGGTGGGAGAACAGGACCGTGTGGACATGCTGGTCTATGCCAAGGACAAGGATTCCGGGCGCGAGCAGCGCATGACCCTGACAGTGAGCAACGATGAAGTGTCCAGGCTGATTGAAGCTGCGATGACGAGGATCCTGGATGTCCTGTCCAGGTAAGCTACTCATCGGCTTGGTGATGGCGATGCTGGCTGGGGCCGTCCATGCCGACACGCTGGGCGCGCTGATGAAGGCCGCGATCAATGCCCCGGATGGACGTGCCTCGGGTGTGCTCGATGACGCTGTCGCCGGGATGATTTCCAGGACCACCGGCAACGCCGCTCCGGTGGCGGCTCGAATCGAGACCGTTCGAGTGTTTCGCCAAGCGGGTTGCCGGCGCCTCAAGGCGACATTGAGCCAGCCTGTGCATGGTCAACTTGATAGGGTTTTCTCGTTCGAGATGAACCTGTGCCGCGATGGATCGGCACCACGAGAAAGCCTGGATCTGGAGCAGGCAGCCGGCCGATTCGGTGCGCTCCAATCGGTGCAATAATCCCAATCCTCCCTGTCCCGCGCAATGCGGGATTTTTGCCGCCCTTTGGGGCGGTTTTTTTTCATCGTTCGACGGGGCGCGATCCTGGAGGCGCAAGCCCTCCAGTGATCTGGCAACAACGGACGAAGCCAAGCGCAACGGTATGAAGGTCGATAGCACGACGCTGCCGCCCGGTTTGCCATTCTGCCCGATGGTGGTGGCGTCGATGGCCTCCAGCCATGGACGAGTGGCACTCGGGATCATCATGGCTCAGGGCATCCTGCGGAACCCCTTCAGACGGACGTATCAACACGCCACAATTCCGCTGCACGTGCGAGCGCCCCCTTAACCAATCGGTCCTGTGGGAAGCTTTCGAGCATGATTCGGATCTGCTTCAACGCGTCATCCCTGGATTGCAGGATCTCGGCCGCGCGGAGTATCAAATCGTAGGCCGTCAGTATTTCGCCGGCTGTCACGTCGTACGCACGGCCCGCACAAATCCAGTAAAGCGCTATCAGTCCGCAATTTTGCGCGAAGGACGGCTCCGTTTCCGTGTAATCCGCCGCTGCGCGAATCAGTGTGCGGTGATCCACCGGCGATTTCTGGGCGAGCTTCAGCGCAAGGTCATACAGCTTCGCATCCTTGGCTGCAGCAAACCATTTGCCTTCGTCGCCCGGCGTACTGGCGACCAGATCCTCCAGAATGGCCACCGGCGCCTTGTGCGGATATTTTCGGCAGATAGCCCGAAACGTCGTGAGGTACGTGCCCGCCCGGTTGGCATCGAACGCATACCGTAGGTAGGCTTCGTCAGCCAGGCCGGATGACAAGAGAATGGCTTCGCATGCCTCCGCAATCTGCCCAAGGGGCTCGTTCAGACCCCGCGACGCTTCCGCGTACTGCAATGCCTCGGTTCTCCTGCCCATCGCGACAAGCGCCTTAACGCCCCACTGCCGGTATGCCCAGAAGGGGTAGGGACATTTGCCAAGCAAGGCGAGCAACTGTTCGTGCCTCCCGGCGGCGAGCAGGGCTGACAAGCACATGCTGGTCCCATGAAAAAATCCGTGCTCCTCCCGGCTGCGGCCCCACACGGTGCTGACTGTCTCCACCAACCGGTCGGCCCATTCGGCTGCGAGGTCCGGTGAGGCGCAAAGCTCACCCCAATAGTCGGCGAGGCTTTCGATGTACGGAATCGCGTCGTCGGCATGGGCTTGGTAGAGCTGTTCCAGCCATTTTCGGCGGGTTGGCACGTCGGCCGGCGCCTTGGCGATGATGGGCGCCAACGCATCGATGGCCCGATTGACGGCCGTGCCGATGGCACCGGATGAACTGTCGATGTTCTGAAGAGCTGGGGATAGCTTTTGCAGGAACAAAACCGCGCCCTCTGCAGCGAGGAGTGGCTTCTTCCGGTTGGCTGCTTTGATCTCGGCAATCGCCTCCTTGATGCGGGCAATGGCCGGTTCCGAACGCCAACCAAAGCCCCCTCGGCGAAAGCGTGGTGCAAACGCCCAGGCATGGTTGTCTTCGGTCTTACTCATCCCGTTTGTCCCTTTCGGCCTCAAGGTGTGATTCCATCACCTCCAATTCCAGCATTTCACCGCTCAAGGCGCTGGCATCGACCACACGGTGCAGCAGGCCATACGCGACGCGCCACTGCTGTTGCCCGCAGACCAGCGTAACCGTCTTGTCGTTGAGGCGGACGATGCGGCCGCTTCGCTGAAGATGGTCTCGATCGACGAAGCCGACGAGGTCGCCGATCGCCACCTCGTTACGTCCCAGCCCCTGTTTCGGCTGTTCCCGGATTTCGACGTCGGCACCGTCAAGATTGATGGCCACGTAAGAAATCAGCCAGCGTTTCTGGGTGACCAGATCGAGGACCACAGCCTGCTTGCGCCGCAATTCGAGTATTTGCCCTTGGTGGGATCGATTCGTTGGTGGGTCAAAATATTCGACGGACTGACCAATGTGGAGCCGTGATCGCACGGCGTCCACCCATCCTGGGTGATCAAGGACGCGATCAATGGCGGCCCGCAGGCGGTAGAGCTCAAAGGCGGATGCGCTGTTAAGGGAGGTGAGCGTTTCGGAGAAGTTCATGATCTTGTGTGCGTTGCGGCTTGTCCGCCACGGTCAGCTTAGCGCCCTGGTCAGGGAAATACAGGTGCTGCAGCACTCGTCGCCAGGCAGCGATTGCGAGTTACTGCGGGTACGATCGAGGATAGTGTACGGCCCATGCAAGGGCGTTCGTACTCTGCGGAGCGTGGCAGCGTCCGTTTTCCGGCAAGCATTCATCGATCTACGCCAACAGTCGGGTGAGCATTTCGGCCTGCTCGGCAAATTTCCTGGCGTTGGCCTTCTGCAACTGCCCGAGGTTTTGAATCTTCCAGCGGATACCGGGCAACTGGTCTAGGTGCTCGATTCCGAGCAAGGGCCATTCGGGCTGGTTGGCGACCAGAGAAAGTAGAAATCGGCGCTCTTCCGCGTCCAGGCCACTCTGCAGTTCGTGCATCATCTGCTCGCGTGCGGCGAGCAGTGTGGGCAGTTCCAGGGGATCGGACGTCATGCCCTTAAAGTTGCGTTCGTACTCCTGGCTGAGGTCTCTCAACGCAGGGAATAGAACCTCGTGCACAGGCCGGTTATGGCATGCCAGGTAGACGACGAACGCCCGCCGGATGCCTGGGCTTATTCCTTCATGTGCGAAGAGCTGCATCACGTCGAACAAGTCACGAGGATGCTGCCGGTCCATGGCTGCGACCAGCTTGCCGCCATACAGGTCCTCCAGCGATACAACCGGGATCTCCAGGTCGGCCAGCAGCACCTCGCGCGCTCTGGGTGTCAAAGTGGACTGACGAACTGGATGAACGGTGCCGCGCATCACGAAATTGACTTCAATCTTGACTTCGATGCCGCCGCGGCGCACCAGTAGCTTGGTCTCACCGGTATCTGCCATCATGGTCGTGCGGGTCTGGAAACCTCGTGCATTCAAGCGATCGGCGGAATGCCGGATAGCCGCATTGATGCACTCCAGTGCTCTGTCGCGCGGCAGATTGTGATCGATAAAAACCAGGTCGAGATCGACTGACAGACGCGGCAGGTCGCGGATGAACATGTTGATCGCGGTTCCTCCTTTGAGCGCGAACACGCCGTCCGCAAATACGAACGGAGCGACCTGCGTCAGTAGGCGTGCGGTATCGAGGTAGATCTGGTTCATGGCTTAAGTACCAGCAGACCGTCGGAAGATCGTGCCACCCAGGGGCGATCGCTACCGGTGGGCAGTTGGGCGGGATCCAGCTTTGCAGCCCAGGGCAGGGACAGCTCGCGACCGAGCTGCAGGCACAGCCGCACGGTCTTGATACTGGTACAGCGCTGCAGGAGTTCGCTCAAAACGTCGGCACGCAAGCTGTAGCTGCTTTCCGCGAGTTCCCGCGCCTCCTCCAGCGGTTGGCGCACACCGACTTCACTCAGTACCTCCAGTAGTGCACGCTCAGGCGCCGAAACTTGGGGCGCGTCATTGCGCTTTTCGAAGGGGCTGACATGGAGCAGGGCGTTGGGTTGTTCGTCGAACAGACGCTTGCGGTGGTACTCGGCCGGGAAATGGCTAACGAACCAATCGGGCAAGCGTGCCGCTGTCCAACCATAAAGATGCAGAGTCGGCTGCTGGGACAGGTAATGGCGAATGCCGTACCAGTCGAGCGCCGACTTGCCGCCTACGTGCAGACCTTCCATTTTTCGTTGCAGGAGGACTAGGCTCGGGTGAAGTGCCAGTGTTTCGTTGGGCCGACAATAAACCCCCCTGGCCAGCCGGGTGAGCCAGCCGGAGCGGGCATAGTGAACAGCGAGGTCGGCCGATATGCCCAGTGCGGCCAAATTGACCGACGTTAACGGGGTTCCAGCTGCCAGATGGGTGTAGAGATAATTTAGTTTGCTTCGATTAGTCGTAGTCATGCTACGACTATAACCACATCAGAAAATAAATCCCAGACTTTGTTTTGTGAATGTTGTCGTAGTTAAACTACGATATTCGTAACCATGCAAAGGTTATTCCAGGGTTGGGTCAAGTTGTCGTCCCCCCCTCTGGGAATGCAACCTTCTCGGAACGTGGAGGAATGGCAGTTAGATGGCTGGGAGCGGCCTAACGGGAAAGGCGAGCAGTCGGCGCCTCGCGACCCGTTGCCGTCATTCACTACCTCTGCGGATCAACGGCAGTTAACCAAGTGGGGCAGTCGCACGGCACAACCATTCATGGACAGCACGTTGACCTCAAGAGACGGTCGTGGAAATGCTGTCAGATCATTTGAAGGTCGACTTTGGGAAGCAGCGACCGCACAACGGCATGGCGACGGGGGCTGAAGGTGTTGGGGATCGTGGCAACCCAGTTCAGCTCGAATGGTTTGCCAAACTTTGGCAAACATCCTAATGTGACGCCATGACCACGATGAATATCTCCCTCCCTGACGCTCTCAAGTCCTTTGTGGACGAACAGGTCACCCAACGTGGCTATGGCACCAGCAGCGAGTATGTGCGCGAACTGATCCGCAAGGATCAGGACCGCACTCGACTGCGCGGACTGTTGCTGCAGGGCGCTGAGTCTGCTCCAGGAAAACCTGTGGACAAGATGTACTTTGACGACTTGCGAAATCGCGTCCACCGACGCGCTGCGGGGTGAAGACCAAGCCCATCCTTCCGCGCGAGTCAGCCAGCCGGGACGTCGAAGATGCGGTCGATTACTACTTGAACGAGGCGGGCGAGCAGATTGCGCTCGGCTTCGTCGAGGCGCTGGAGCAAGCCTATCTTCACATTGCCAGCCAACCGGCCAGTGGGTCACCGCGCTATGCCCACGAACTGAATCTGCCCGTCCTGCGTTCCTGGCCCATGCAACGCTATCCCTACCTCATCTTCTACGTCGAACTGCCCAACCACATCGACATCTGGCGTGTACTGCATGGCCAGCGCGATATCCCTGTGTGGCTGCACGAAGACAACGACATCAGCCCGGATACGCCGCACTGAACGCGATCTGACAGTCTTGTCGCTGCCAGTACCAGATAGTGGGTTTCTCGATTCTCTTGAAAGTGGCCATTCGTGAACGGCCGGTGTTAGGTAGAGTCGGAGGCACTTCAGACCGAGGTGTATGAATTGGATTCGCGGCAGGTTTCCGAGTGAAGCAGCCATTCCAGGGCAGCTATCCGGTTTGAACGTATTTCCGCAACTGGCCGAGAGCTTCCGATCACTGGCCAACCCTGGAAGTCTGTTTCTTGCTGCACTGCGGACTGACAAAGGGAAGGCACAGACTGCCTGGCACGGGCAAAGCTCCGGGAGCACAAACGTTTCACAGCTCAATCATCCACACTCGCTGCGGCTGATCGTCAGAAGTGATCAGGGGTTTCGGTTGCCTTGATCCGATGTCGAATTCCGATATCTGATTACGATATCTGTTTTCTGCTTCGGTATTCCGATCAGCGTGTCAGTTTCGCCAACGTGCCTACATCGTCAGGGAGCACCCCGCCAGGGTCGCTGGCCGAGCCACATCGACGAGGCCGTTCGCCAGGGCGCGATCCTGGAGGCGCAAGGCCCACCTCTACGAAGTTGGCGGTGGCGGTCAGTCGTTAGTCCAGAGCATGTGCAAGCGAGATGCGCCGGTTGACGTGATCGATGCCGATTATGCGAACCCGAAGGCTGCACTCGGGAGAAACCCCCATGCCGGATGGCAATTCTTGGCCCAGGACAAGCATTTCGCTTACATGCAGCAAGCCCCGCACGCCCGGGGCGATTTCCACAAACGCTCCATAGCCCATGTTTTTCTTGACCGTGCCGAGGTAGACATCGCCTACCCGTGCGGTTAGCACGAACGCATCCTGCGGATTTGGCAGCAGGGCACGCCGGGAAACGCTCATCCGCTTACGTTCAGGATTGATGCTGACAATCCTGACGTTGATCTCTTCCCCATTCCGCAGCGATTCCATCGGGTCGACACTGGTCCAGTCGATTTCCTTTCTGTGCAACAGGGCCACGATCCCGCTTCCAAGTTCCACCAGAAACCCGTATGCGATTCGACCCACGACAATTGCTTTGACGTCCTGCCCAACCTGATATTCATCCGTGATGGTCAGCCAGGGGCCGAACCATCCACAGTAGGACAGAGCAGGGGGGCTGCGATGGGAGGGCATGTCAATAATTGGGGCTGGGCGTGTCCGCCTCACAACAACCGTTCTTGCTGGCCGGAATGGGGGACCATTTTCTTTAACCACGCTTTGGTTGGATTTTATCCCCCGATTCCACCCGCTTTACCGCCCGGTTTATCTCCCGCTCGGGTTATCAGATGTCTCATCTCAGGCTTCCCCTCTCCCCCGTGAAAAATGAACGATCAAATGGCTCGAGCGATTGGTATTTCCGCCAGGCAGGTCGTGAATGAGGGGGACCGTCTGCCGGCACGCATTTTCCAGTGCTGATCGAGGCCTTCGGCCGCCAGCCTGATGGTGCCGCGACCGTAGGCCTGGTTGATGCGGTCCACGGCATGCATCAAGTTCTTGCTGCGGGTCATGCCGACAGTGTCATCGAAAAGTGTGGGCATGCGTTGTGTGGCCGCGATGATCTCGGTGAGCATGACGCCGGTCTTGGCATAGGCGAATCCGGGTCGATAGAGCCGGCGCAGCACAATGATCGCGGCGGCAACCAGTCGGCGTGTGTCATCCGTTGGTTCAGCCAGCGGCAGGATCATGCCATGGCTGTACTGCGGATCCCGTTCCTTGAACGGATTCGTGCGAACGTAGACTTGTACTGCGCCGGCCAGGGAATGTTGGCGGCGAAGTTTTTCTGCCGCGCGGCTCATGTAGCTCGCCACCGATTCCGCGAGTTCATCCAGGGCAAAGACGGGTCTGCCAAAGGATCGGGACGACATGATCTGCTTTTTGGCCGGGGCCATTTCTTCCAGAGCCAGGCAGGGCTCGCCATTGAGTTCCGCCACGGTGCGCTCCATCACCACGGAGAACTGCTTTCGAATCATCTTCGGCGAGGCCTGCCGCAAATCGCGTACCGTGAGTATGCCGATCTGTTGCAGATGGGCGGAGTGGCGACAACCCACGCCCCACACTTCGCTTACCGGTAGCTCACCCATCAGCGCATCGATTTCGTCCGTGCTGAGGTCGTTGTAATTGCACACGCCGTCGAACTGCGGGCGTTTCTTGGCGACATGGTTGACCAGCTTGGCGAGGGTTTTGGTCGGGGCGATGCCGACGCATACCGGCAGGCCGACCCAGCGCTTGATCGCGCTCCGCATCTCCTGGCCATAGCGGGTGAATCCCCGCCGCTCAAAACCGGCCAGGTCGAGAAAGCACTCGTCGATCGAGTACACCTCCTGGCTGGGCGAGAACGAGGCGAGAATAGCCATCACCCGGTTGCTCATGTCGGCATAGAGTGCGTAGTTGCTGGAAAACGCGATGATGCCGTGACGCTTGGCCAGTCCTTCGATCTGGAACCAGGGCACGCCCATCTTGATGCCCAGGTCCTTGGCCTCTTGCGAGCGTGCCACGACACAGCCGTCGTTGTTGGACAGCACCACGAGTGGCTTGCCTTCCAGCGTCGGATTAAATACCCGCTCGCAGGAGGCGTAGAAATTGTTGCAGTCGATCAGCGCGAGGTTTCTGGGCATGACCACACCTGATGAATCGACCAGCGCACCACACCCCAAACCGTCAGTGTCTGCTCCTCGCCGACAAAGATGTCGGAATGCGTGGCACTGCCGGAGCGCAGCAGCACCCCCTCCGGAATACGGCAGAGTTGCTTGACGGTGAAATCGCCGTCCACGACTGCAATCACCACGCTGCGGTCAACAGCATCGATGGCTCGGTCCACCACCAGCAAGTCGCCATGGTGGATGCCGAATCCGACCATCGAATCTCCCGCCACGCGCACGAAGAAAGTCGCCTCTTTGTGGGCGATCAGGTACTCGTTAAGATCGATGCGTTCCTCGGCATGGTCGTCGGCGGGGGAAGGGAACCCGGCAGGCACCGATGTCGCCAAGATGGGGATACCCGGCAACGGCACCACGGATAGTGGCTCGTCGAGAGAGAATGGGGCGCCTCGGGGGACCAATCGGCCCCCCGCATGAAAGCAGGAACTCATGGCCGCTGGGTTAGCTTTGGAATCGTCGGACCAGGCCGACCATGACACCGAAGATTTCCAGATCGGCCTCGGGAACAATGAGGGGGTAAGACGTGTTGTGCGGCTTGAGCGCGAAGCGGCCCTGTTCCAGAACCAGTTCCTTCAGCGTGTAGTCGCCATCGACGATGGCCACAACGAAGTCACCGACATTGGCTTCGGAACCCTGCTCGATGATCGCCAGATCGCCGTCGTCGATGTGCGCATTGGACATGGAATCGCCGCGCACCGGAACCAGCACAGTTCGCGAAGGTTCTCGCACCAGATATTCGTCGAAGTAGAACGGCGTGGTACTGACATCCCTGGCCATAGCCGGCATGCCAGCACGAACAACATCCTCGCTCAGTACATGTTCAAAGAAGCGCCGACCGGGAATCCAGGCATCATCATCCGGGGTGCGCTCGACAAATCCGTGCTTCTCCAGCCGCTCCATGAACTTGCGCGCGGACGCCTTGGAAGTGCCGATCAACTCGCCGATCCGTGGATTGGAAGGGATGCGACGTGACTCGGAATAAAAGTCCCGTAGCTTCGCAAGGTGTTCTGGATCACGATTGGGTGTGGGCATGGTTCACGCTGATGGGTTCCATATGGAATCCATCATAGTTACCGCAGGGAACCCAGTCAATCGAATGCTGAAGCCTATTCGTAGTCGTCGGCTTCGATTTTCTGGACAGCTGAGTTGTGTATCAGCGCGATGACACCCTCGGAGATTTCCTGATTGATGTCGTCGGGGATGGCCAGCGCTTCACACAATCGGTTAAGTGCCGTGAAATGGCGGGTAAGGGAACGTTCCATCTGTTCTAGGTCGACGGACGCGACGCCGGGAATGACCTCGATTGTGTCGCAGAGGCAGCTTTCCAGAATCTTGATCGAGTCATCTGCCTGGGAGAGGAAGAAAAACCAGTAGACCCATTGGTCGTCCAGCATCTTAATATAGCGCCTCACCTCGGGGACTTCAAACAGTTCGCGGGCATCGTCGTTGTAGCCGTCGACGATCAGGCTCACCCGTCCCATGAATTCCAGCGCGTGATCGGGATTGGCAACGATATGCTGCAGGAACGCCATCGGTTCTTGCGTATCACCCGATTCGACCTGCTGGCGCGAGAGGACCAGGTAGACCGGTTCCTGGATGGCGGGGCGGAAATCGAGTCGAGGCATGCAATGTGGGCTCAGTGCATCGTTTGGTACGGTGACAGACAATTACCCGCGCTTTCCAATCAACTCGATGTAATAACCATCTGGGTCGGCGACGAAGGCGATGATTGTGGTACCAGCATTCATCGGACCGGCTTCGCGAACCACAGTACCGCCACGGCGCTTGATTTCAGCAAACGCAGCGTAGACATCGTCCACCTCGATGGCGATGTGGCCGAACCCCTTGCCCAGGTCGTAGTGGTCGACGCCCCAGTTGTAGGTCAGCTCGATAACCGTGTTTTCCTTCTCGATCCCATAACCAACGAAAGCGAGGGTGAACTTGCCTTCGGGGTAGTCCTGGCGCCGTAGCAGCTGCATGCCCAGAACTTCGGTGTAAAAAGCGATGGCGCGGTCGAGGTCGCCAGTGCGGAGCATGGTGTGGAGTAGGCGCATAGCAGTTTCTTTGGAGTCAGATGCACCATTGTTGCCTCCGGCCATCGTGGCGTCCATCTCCGAAAATACTTCGACCGACACATAATAATGAGGCAGCCGAAGCTGCCTCATTACCTAATTACCGCTTACTGTCTGGAGTGACCTTCAGCGGTTTCCAACCATGCCCAGGGGCTGTAGTGGGAGGTAGTGGCTTGTGATCAGACACCGTCGCGAAGTTTGGCTTTGCGCCGCCCTTCGGGCCGACCTCCTGATAAATACCACCTTGGTTTCCGGTACTTGTACCGGGTTTCTTGGGTGCTGCCATAGTTAATTCCTTTCAAGGAAAAAACAGTGAACTCCGACCATCAAAAAGCCCCGATAAAAGGAATTTGGTTGAAATCCTCAAAGGTAAAGGATTAGCATCCGCACCCCTTGTGATCAACACGAGGCGGTGGAACCTGTCGGAAGAAAAGGTTCTACCAAAGCCGTTCGAGGTTGCTGCCTTGAGCGGCTTTTTCTTTGCTCTTGATTAGCACTTTCCCATCGAGAGTGCCAGCAATATAACACTAAATATGTGGTCATAACCTCAAGTAATGCAACACATCTAGTAAATTCCATGCATCTGACATGGATTCAGGCTGTTGATTCGCACCCCATCCACATCTGTATTGCCTAAGACAAACTCACGATTTCAAAATTGAACTGGGTCGAGTCCGCTCATTTTCTCATCCAGCAATTTTTTCACCGCGTCGATGCGGGCCTGACAGAATTTGTAACTGGCTAACGCCTCATCGACCCTGCCCACCAGCGCATCCAGGTCAGGTTCTGTTTGAACACGTAATTCCTCGGCAATCAGGTTGAGCCGCTGGTAATGCTGTTTGAAGGTTTCAGTTTGTTCGTTCACGCGATTTCCTTTCGGGTTACCTGTTTTACGTTCGTTGTTACATCGCCATCCGCGAAGGACAACGTGAGCGAGTCGCCGGGTGAGATTGCTTTACTTCTCATCACAATCTTGCCGTTCGTCTGCTTTGCCATCACGAAGCCACGTTGCAAGGTCCTGGCCGGTCCCATGCCCAGTACATATTGAACAGATGAGCGAGCTTCCGATCTCGCCTGCTCAACCATCCGCGTCGCATGTTCAAAAACCACCTCATGGGCACGTGTCACCAGAATCTGCTTCTCCCTCGCCGTTGCCGCCGCACGCTCACTGACCTGACTCATGTCTCGATCGATAGATTGCCGGGCGATATCCACCTGATTGCGACTGATCGATACAACATCACGATGGGACAGGAATATCTGATGTTTTACGGTCACTACATCACGATCGGCTGCCGATCGAATACGGCTTAAGCGCAGTTCGATGTTCTGGCCTGCCTGGTCGATATCGGATTGCGATTTGAGGTGAATCCGTTCCATGTTCCGGTCGACTTCAGCGCTTCCACGGCTTATTGTGTTGTTGGCAAGCTGAGAAATCTGCTGGAGGGTGGATCGGATGTCGCGCTGAATTCGTTCATGCGACTTGGTCGCCTGCACACCGATCTGATCCCATGACTTGCCAGCAGTCATCGCGTTGCCGGTGATCGCATCGAAGATGTGGCCGATCAGCTTGGAAGGCGTGTGAAAGCTCTGGCAGGCAACTTCGTCCAGGATGGTTTTGTCACGTTCATGGCCAATGCCCACCATGACGGGGAGTGGGGACGTGCAGATCACTTTTGCCAATTCGTAATCGTTGAGCCACATCAGATCCGCCTGAGCACCACCGCCACGAATGATAACCAGGCAATCGGCATCAGCTGCCCTGACCAATGCGGTACGAATGCTCTCTGAGATACCTGCCGCTGAGCCGTCGCCCTGGAACGCCGCGGATAGATAGATGAACTGACAGAGTCCTGCGTTTGCCAGCAGATCGGCGTGAGCGCGAAAGTCACCCAGGCCAGCAGCTGCGGGCGGCGAAATCACGACAACCCGGGTGAAATCAGAGGGGGGCTCCAGGGCGCGGTTTTTGTTGATGATCCCTTCAGAGGTGAGTCTGGCCCGGATCTCCCGTAGCTTGCGTTCAGCTTCGCCCAGCGTGAACTGCGGGTTAATGCCCTCGACGACGAGTGAAAATCCGTACTGAATATGCATGCCGGCACGCACCAGGACCATCACCTTCATGCCCTTGGCCAGCCTGCCGCCGCCGGTACCTTGGGCAAAGGTATCGAGCACTTTTCCGCGTATGCCTTTCCAGATAGCCGCTTTGCATTTGGCGACGATCTGCCCGCTGGCATCCTGCTCGATCAGATCCAGGTAGATGTGGCCGTTGTTGCGATCGGAGATTTCGGATATCTCGGCAATGACCCATTCCAAGCGGCTATTGGCCTTGATGACGGCAATATAGGAAGCCAGAAAGCTCGAAAGTGAGCTGGCTTTCTGGTCTGGCTCGTCATCCAGAAGCATTTATTCCCCCTGATTTTGTTGAAAAGCCCGTTCAGAGCGGTTTGATCAACTCAGGGGTGTTGTTACGCGCCTGGTTGACCGCCGTTGACACTGGCCAGCATCGCATCTGATCGGCCGGATAAGGATGTAACAGAGCGCGGGCGTGTTCGATGCTGGTGTTTGGATCGAGCCAGGTGGCATAGGCCGATTCAGGAAGGATGATGGCCAGACGATCATGAATCGGTGCAATCAGCCCGTTCGCCGGACCAACGAGGATCGTGCAACTTGCCAGCTTGAAGCCGGAGCTGTCCCGCCATTCATCCCACAGGCCGGCCATGGCGATGCCTTCATCACCCTCACCGGTAATGTAGTAAGGCTGCTTTTTGCCGCCGCCTTCCTGTTTCCATTCATACAGGCCCGAGGCCGGTATCAAGCAGCGCCGTGTGTGAAATGGACCGCGAAAAGCCGGCTTAGTTGCAACGGTTTCAATCCTGGCGTTGAACGTGCTGTATTCCGTGGTGGGTGACTTGGACCAGAACGGAATGAGTCCCCAGCGCAATTCCGTGAGTTCATAACCGTGCTCGCACTGGCGAATGATGGGGATATTCTGGGTAGGCGCGATGTTGTATCGCGGCTGGACAGCCTGGAATGTGATGCCCAGCACATCCTCGATGCGAGAGAAATGGGGCGTCGCTATCGCGAAACGGCCACACATGATTAGCGACGTCCCATGTAGCCTGCTACGTGGCTGGAGTTGAAGCGTCCTTCACACATTTCTTCACGAAGCTGTTTTTGGCCGCACCATGGAGTTTTTTCTCGCCCGCCTTGGCTTCGCAGACTGCAGCAGGATCGGAACCAGAGGCATCCTTGATGCATTTTTTCAGAAAACTCGTCTTGGCAGCGCCGGCCAGTTTCTTTTCGGCAGCCTTGGCTTCACAGGTTGCATCAGCGGCATAGGCTTGCGTAGCCATCAGGAAAACACCCGCCACCAAGGCGACCAATATCTTATTCATTGAAACTCCTTTTTGTCAGTTCAGTGGGTGACATCATCCGGCCCGGGCATCAGGCTTTCGACTAGCTCGATCGAGCTGAACAAATCTTCTAACAGCTTATGGGCGGCTTCAAGATTCATCTTGATCAACTTCGGCTGAGATTGGTCTGCAGCGAAGATCTGGATGACGGGTTCCATGCTGCCACCGTGTTCAACACTGACCCGTATTTCCGGTGTTCTCATTTCAGTTTTTCTTGCTCTTGCGCCAATCCCAGGGTGGGATCGGGTCGGGATCTGACCAAAGCCCTCGGTTCCCCATCCGGGCCTCGATTTCCGCTTGGGAATAACTCGCCCTGTCAAACGGTTCCTGTTCACGATCATACTTTTTGAAGTGCCAAGCTAGCCCCCTGCGCACCTGTTCCAGGTTCGCATCCTGGCCCCTGACCAGCACCTTGCCTACGATCCGCTCATATCGGTCCAGTTTCAGCCATTCCACGTTCACTGAACGACCGAACACGAGGTCAGACAAGCTTTGTTTGGCATTCTGGCCGAAAGGCTGAGCCTTCTCGGGACAATCAATCCCCATCAATCGGACCTTGTGCTGGGTCTGTTGATCATCCAGCACCGTGATCGTGTCGCCGTCGGTGATACCCACCACGCGGCCAACCAGCGTTTCTGCACTGGCGGTGTGCAGGTAAATCAACAACAAGCCAGCGGTAAATGTTTTGAGCAGCATACTTAACCTCCCAAGTCTGATTTTTGAGATATGCAATATGGCAGACATGAAGCTTTTCAGGCAGTACATCGACTTGGCAGACCAGATGATTGCCAACTCAACCAAAGATAACATCGCTGAAGCCGCAAGGATGCTGGCTATGAACCTCGCGCACTATCAGTCCAAGTTTGGTGACATGCCACTTGAAGAAACGCTGGCAGTTTTGAATGCAGACAGGCCAAACGAAAGCCAACTCCATCTGCTGGTCTCGGGCATGGAAAATCTGGTGGGTGTGCTGAGTATGGTCCGGGAGGGAGGACTTGGTGATGACGTGGAAGTGATCCATTGATGAGAACCTTGATCCAACGAGTCAGCACTGCCGAAGTGCGAGTAGATGGAAACATTGTCGGTCATATTGGTCCAGGGCTACTCGTGCTTGCAGGCTTTGAAGAAACCGATGGGCAAGCCGACATTGACTGGATGGTGAAGAAAGTGGTCCAGATGCGTATCTTCCCGGATGGGCAGGGCACAATGAACCGCAGTGTCGTTGATGTGAATGGCGATATTCTGGCCATCTCGCAGTTCACGCTTTACGCATCCACCAAGAAGGGCAACAGACCATCATGGAGCCGGGCTGCGCGGGGTGAATTATCCGAGCCACTGTTTGACCGATTTGTCGAAGTGTTAACTCTGACACTTGGTAAGGCAGTGGCCACAGGGATTTTTGGTGCAGATATGCAGGTCAGTCTTACCAACGATGGTCCGGTTACCCTCATGGTTGATTCCAAACAACCTGATTAATGTCATCTGGCCGGCTGACATGGACCCATACAACCTGGACCGATTCTTGTATGCGCAATATGGCGTCTATACGGACGTGCTTGCCGAGATCAGGAGTGGTCGCAAGCGAAGTCACTGGATGTGGTTCATTTTTCCTCAACTGGATGGACTGGCATTCAGTTCAACCTCGAAGTTCTACGCCATCAAAAGCCTTGCGGAAGCCGCAGCTTACCTGGAGCACCCTGAACTTGGGCCAAGGCTTCTTGAGTGGACTGATGCTGTTCTCAGTCAGAGAGGCAGATCAGCATCTCAGGTGTTCGGTCATCCTGACGATTTAAAACTCAAATCCTGCATGACCCTGTTTGCTTGCGCATCTGAACAAGGGTCAGCATTTGAGAAGGTTCTGGAAGGGTTCTACCTCGGCCAGCGTGATGAGAGAACTTTACAGTTGTTGGCTGGCTCTGGCGGCAAGGGAAACATGCCAAGTTAACGAATTGAGAATGGATACGGTCAGGTAACTGATCGTATCCCAGACTTTTGGGACGTGGACTATCGTCGATAGTTCGGCCGAAGCGGTTATCCAAGCTAACAATCATCGGTGACGGCAATGAACCAACTGCGGTCCTTCGCTGATCACCCTGAGCAGTCTACGAATGGCTGCTCTGCATCAGATTCCTGCCTGACTGCCTACGCCATCACCTCGGCCTGAGCGGTCATTGGGGTGTGTAGCCACAAATGGCAGCAATGTGTTGGTCAGCTGGCGTAGCGGCGCAGCTTCCCAGCGGCACCTAGCCATCTCAGTGCAATCGCATTAGTTGACATTGTCAGAATTAAATAAGAAAGTATCTGACATTGGAGGGTGATCATGAGCGATGGACCACACAGAAGCTTACAGCTACGCCGACACTGGAAACCCCTTGCGGAACGCGCAGCAAAGGAGGCCTACCCTGTTAACGAGGTAGGGGAGGCCTTGGTTCACGCTCTGAAGAAAGAATTCCTTGAAGCGCCGCTGGCAGATATTTGTCTAATTCTTGATGGCAAAGGTCAAGTGAGTCTCTTTAGTGATAACCGAATCGATACGCTAGAAGAGCTTCGAGAAACCTGTCGAGGTTCAGCCGCCGGTAACACCCTCATTGATTGTGCAATTGATGCTGTAAACGCAGGAATGACGGGAAAGCCTGCTCGCATCATTGTGCTTAAGGAGGCACTCGCGGGTTACTCGTTTAGCGTAAATCGCAGCATCGAGGAGCATTACCTTCGCGAAGCTGGCAGTAGAGATGCAAATTTTGTACGGGATCGCCTAGGGGCGGCTTATCAGCAGTGCAATTTCGACAGCATTGCCGGCGAACTGCTTGCCGGCTGGGGAGGTATGAGCACGGCGAAGAGCTTGCCGCGCAATATTGGTATCGATGCCGGCCCTCCATTATGAATAACGTGTCCAACATGTATATCCCTGAGCGAAAGATCGATTTTGTCCAAGATGGACAACGGCCACACCGCGACTATTTAGGCTTTGCGCTGGAAAGCAATCTTCATTTTTCGACGGAAGGTCTAGAGTCTTATGCATTTTCGACCTGGCGCCCATTGGTTTTCGACGCAATGGTTGTTGCCGCAGCCATTGAGTTCGGTGACCGAGTGGTCAAGCGCCCTAGTCACGGTTGGCGTCGTGACATATCTCTTCGAATTCCGGTCCACGATCCAAACCACTGGAGTTCCACCAAGGTCTTTGAGGCACTCCATGAAACAATCGGCTTCCTAACTGGCGACAGATGGCAAATTTCATTCAAAAAACGAACCTCAGAAGGCCTTCGTCCCCAACAACCGCATCTGGATTTTTCCTTCAAATCCTCTGCCATCTTAGCTTATAGCGATGGAATGGATTCACTTGCTGTTGCTGGCATTGTTGGCGACAAGCTGCGCCAGGGGCTCGTCCGTGTACGCGTAGGCTCTGATCTACCCAAAGGTCAGCACAAGCGCCAAGCCTTTGCTGCTATCCCTTACAAATTCCAAGTCCCCAGCAAAGACAAAGAAACTAGTGCACGCAATCGCGGATTTAAGTTCGCGATGATTAGCGCTATTGCCGCGTATCTAAGCGGCGCTGAGGAGATCGTGATTCCAGAAAGCGGCCAAGGTGCGATAGGTCCAGCTTTGATACCCGTCGGACACGCATACCCTGATTTTCGTAACCACCCTCTATTCACAAGGCGAATGGAATTGTTCGTAACGGCATTGTTTGGACGCCCTTTCAAATACATTTTTCCTCGTCTCTGGTACACCAAAGGTGAAACGCTACGGGAATATGTGGCCATTACAGGTCGCGCCGATTGGGGACTTACCAAATCTTGCTGGCGTAGTAGCCAGTGGAGTTCTGTTCATGGCCATCGTCGGCAATGTGGAGTTTGTGCTGCCTGCATGCTGCGGCGTCTGAGTATTCACGCTGCGGGCCTAGAGGACGACCCAGAGAGCTACATCTGTCATGACATGAGCGCCCCAACGCTCAACGAAGCTGTTGTCCCTGGCTTTACGAAACTAAGTCGTGCCTATGAGCAGTACGCGATTGCCGGCGTGCTTCACCTCGATCACTTGGCTGATATGGACGGGATTATGGCAAGGCCAGTTGTTCAACGTCACGCAAGGCTATTTTCTTCAGCACTTGGGCTGGCAGCAGATGAGGCCTCGGCTAAGCTCGCGGCCCTGCTTAAACGCCACGCTTTGGAATGGAAACAATACACGGACTCCCTAGGAGCACACTCCTTCGTTAAGAAATGGATACGAACGAGATCATGACTGAGAGCAACAACAAACTGACAGATACCGAAATCGGCGAACGACTTCGGATTGCGCGAGAGGCGGCGAAGCTTACTCAGGCTGCTGCTGCTGACGCAATTGGCGTGGCACGAACTACAATTGTTGCGCTAGAACAAGGCAAAAGAAGAATCCGGATAGACGAGTTGCAGAAGCTGACCAAGCTCTACAACACGTCCGCCAATGCAATTCTACGTCGTGAGGCCATACATATTGACATGGTCCCTCGCTTCCGAAAGCTAACGCCGCATGGTGATGCAGCGGTAGATGATGCCGCACGCTTGCTGAATGACTTGGTGCGGGCGGAGGTTGAACTTGAGAATGTTCTCGGCGTAATTCGGCTATCCAACTATCCACCCGAAAGGCCGATTTTGCCTGGCGATGTTTATTCCCAGGCCGAACAAGATGCTCAAGAACTACGCGATTGGCTGGGACTTGGGCCTGGTCCTGTTGTCGATATCATCTCGATACTTAGCCTCCAATTGGGACTTCGTGTCTATATCAGGCCTCTCAATGCCAAAATTTCAGGATTATTCGCATTTGATGATTCAACTGGCGCGAGTATTTTACTCAATGCGAATCACCCTGCCTCCCGTGTAAAACAAACTGCCGCACACGAATTGGGTCACTTTATTTCTTCTCGTCGCACGGCAGAGATATATACCGAATATGAGCAATTTGACTCCCGGGAGGAGCGTTATGCCAATACTTTTCAGCGCTGTTTTATAACTCCAGCACGAGAAATTCGAAAACGCTTTGCCGAGATCACTGCGGGACAAACGCACCTAACGCGCCGCCATGTTATTCTGCTTGCTTACATGTTTGGCATTTCTAGGGAGGCAATGGTTCGACGACTAGAAGAGCTAAAGCTCGCAAAGGATGGTACTTGGGATTGGTTCTCGGCAAACGGTGGGATCACTGATGTACAGGTACAACAAGTGGTCGGATCACTGCCCGATCGTGACCAATATGCTGCAGAGGCAAATCAGCTAGTTCCACAGCGCCTTTCTTTGCTCGCGCGAGAAGCATGGAAACGAGAAATTTACAGCGAAGGGCAGCTTGCAAGACTCCTTCAGCTTAACCGCCATGAAATACGAGAGTTACTAGATGGCGTGGAAATGGAGGAGAGCGAGGCAAATGATCTCGTCAAGCTTTCTCACTGATCCCAAGACCACTTTAGTTATCGATGCAAGTGTGGCAATCAGTCTCAATGCCACTAATCGCGCGGCTGAAATAATTTCAGCGCTGCCAAGTGTGGTGGTCGTTACACACAACGCGATGGATGAACTGAAAAGGGGCATTCGAAACGGCCACACTGACGCTCAATTGCTTCAGATTCTCGTAGACAGAACCCTTGTTTCCCCAGTAGCTTTGGGCGAAAACAGCTTTAACGTTTACGAGGCACTGATTGATGGTAATGCGTTAAATACCTTAGATGACGGGGAGGCCGCGACAATAGCGTACGCCATCGAAGTCAGAGGTATTGCCGTCATTGACGAAAAAAAAGCGCGAAGAATATGTGGAGAAAGTTTTCCAAATCTTCGATTACTATCAACTGTTGATCTTTTGCTGGACGATTTGATCGGTAACGCTCTAGGACGCATTGGACAGGCCGAATCTCTCTACAACGCGCTGGTGTCGGCTCGTATGCGCGTTCCCGAGGAAAAGCTATCGCTAGTTATTAACGTCATCGGTGAAGAGCGTGCAGCCAAGTGCGTTAGTTTGCCCAAAGCCGCACGGATGGCAAAATTGTCAACCGGATCGCTAATTGTTTGACAGGAAGCACTGATGTTTTACACAAGAAAACTGAATTCAGAAAGCGGCAAAGTTGAGGTGTGGGAATGCGAATGGTCAGATCCAGGCACTGGAATGGCCAAAAAGAATTTTCTGCGCAAGCATTCCGATGAGGAAGACACAAATATACTGACGGAATCATACTCCGTGGCGGCCGCAGTATGCTGGGCGCCAGGCAGAACCATTGGAAACATCGCCGTTAGTTCTGAGGAGGTTTTTGGAAGTTTCGACGGAAAAGCAGGAAACGATGCGATTCTTCCATGCCATATAGTCCCATGCGGGAAATTTAGAAATGGTGTGAAGCGCTGGTATTGCAAAACCCATCAAATGCATTGGGGAACCAAAGCTGATGTTGCGGCATTACCAGAATCAAAAGAAATTACATGTAGCAACCATGCCATGGCAATGAGCTATGTGGTTGACCCGATAGTTGTGGAGTTTAATGACTTCGAGGAAATCGGCATATGGTGCTCATTGCCTCCTGCAATGTCATCGCAACCCATTCAACGCCGCCCGCCAAAAATACATATCCATAAGCGCAACTCGGGCATAGACAAAAAGATCCTGGATCGTGATTTTGATGCGATCGTTTGCTCATACAACCAAGACCTCGGTTTGTTTTCAAACCACGAAATAACCCAAATTCAAGTAACACCTCCCGCTGCGTTTGAGTTTGTCCGATCCCTCGAAGAGAAGCGGGAAATGTCATGCGTCACATGTAAGAAGTGTGGTTACCCGCACCTTGACCTCGGCGGCTTCGCAGTCACCCCACATTTAAAACACTTTTGTGGCAATTGTGGCAACGATAGCGTGCGGAGCGAGGGGAAAATCGTATCAACCCCCCTCAAGCCACTTCATGATCAGTTCAATAATAGCAACACGTACATAACTCCAGACAGAGCCATAAACCTCGACGACTACCCGGATAAAGAATTTGAGCTATGGTCTTCAACCCCTGCTGTCGTCTGGTCCGCTGATCGCCCACAAGAACACGGAATTCATGTTCATATTTATGAGGGTGCCATTGGTACTCGTCGAATCGTAGACAACACGTTTGGTCAAGTCATTTATAAAGGTAATCCACTTGATCGCAAGTCGCTCTGGGAAGAAATGACAAATAACACCCTGTACTAAAGTGCAGCACTCGCTTTGTTTTTTGACCATTCGAACCAGATGCCGGAGTCGCATCTTGCCCTTATCCTGTGCGCTGAACGTCTGCTTCTCGTGTAGGTCCAACTTTCATTGAAGGCGCTGAACCGTCGAATGTCTGTTTGTGTTAATTGCCGATCCGCAGCGATTCCCTACGCGATAGGCTCAATTTGGTCCGTCATTACTTCAGTGATCTTCAAAAACAAGCTTTCTGGCAGTAGAGACACGACGTACTTCACTCCTGAAACTGCTGTATTGAAAGCCCATTTTGCTGCTCTGTCATGCAAGACGAACTGACTCCAAATTGGAGGCAGATTCGGAGGCGGCATATTTACGATGCCTCTTTGTGCAAGCATTCGCACGAATTTATGCGGCTCATACGTTCGTTCTTTGTCATTTGGATCCCAGTCTCTGAATGGCTCGGGCTTCCTGTGCACGAGATCATTTCGGAGCTGATATAGCAACGACATGTCCTGGTATGGAGGATGACCGCGCTCCGCTTTGGTGCCCGTAAAGGCTAAGTGAAATGCCTCTAATTTTTCCAGTGTGCTTCCCTTCTTTGACTCTACGAACTCAAGCCAATTGGCCGCCAGAACAAGGTTCTTGTCAGGATCTCGGAAATGTTCTTTCGATAGACGCTCAATGGTCTCGTTGACAAAACACTCAAGAGCTACCGTAGACAATATTATTGAAGGCATCGCCTCCGAGGAATCGCTGAGCGACCTTTCGTAAGCTCGGCGTGCGACGAGGAAGATATGTCCGGCTTGGAAGATCATTTTCTAGGCAATCTAATGTTTGACGTGAGGAGCCGCAGTAGTGGCAAAGCCGCGAAGGGAACCCCAAGCACAGCTTGGTGGTGGCCCATCTCCACGGAATGGCTGGGCTTAAACGCCGACGATGTTCTCGTATAACCAGTTGTCAAAATCTCTGTCCAGCATGCAGCCTCCTCAAGATCAATTACTATCGTATGTTCTTCGTCATTTTGCAGGTGTTTGAGTGCGTTTCGAGCGAGATTCTGTTTGTTGATGTAGGGTTTTATCCGGTTTTCTTGCCAAACAACTCATCGTTAATCCTCGCCATGGACTCATAGTATTTTTCACTGGCCGGTGTGGTGTAGTGGAAGCCGGTGGAAAGAAGCCCCCGGCGACCCGATTAGCCATTGATCACCTCGTGCGCCCATGCTCCCTTCATGCGTTTGGAAAAATGCAGCGGGGCTGAGAAGAGCGCTGCGAGCGGCTTTGCAACGTCGATGATGCGACCAGAGTTCATGGACTTGGAATTTAGAGAGAACGTCTTGACATAGAACGACGTCCAGAACGCGACCGCGTGGTCAAACCGAATTTGCGTTGCGGGTGCAGCAATGGAAATTACATCGTCGTTCTTGCTGCCGACAAGCTCGGCAAACATTTCATTGCCCGCACTGCATGCCGAAACGAACAAGCGACGGTCTTTGAGCTTCTTCTCGAATATCTTGGCGAACTCTTGATAGCTTACGGAGTCTAGAGTTGTCTCCAGCGACGTATCGCCTCCATGGCATGAGATGTGGAGGTAGCGGTAACCCGATGCCTCGAACTCATCGGCGATGTGCTCCAGTTCCTTCTTCGTGCGGATGTAGTAGTAGAGAGGATTCTTGCCGCACATCTTCAGCACAGAAGCAAGCACGGCACCCTCGCGCCGCTCCTTCGTTTCGTCAACGAGTTCCAGCGACTCGATGATGAAGACCTCCGCAACTGTGTCAGTCTTCCTCTTCTTGGGGGTGGGCTTCTGCGGCTCAAAAAGCTCGGCAAGGCGCATAGTTTCCTCGAAGGCGGGCAAACCTTCAGCATAGTGCAACATGTGCCTCACTGCCAATGTGCCGGGCGTGGCCGGTTTTATGGCCGATGCCTTGACGACTATGTGAGCCCTGCGGCCGACAGCCTACGGCGGTACAGCTGCCGCTCAAATCACAATTATCTGACTCCACCGAGGACTGCTCCTGCCCGACTGCGGGAGTTGCTGGCAAGGGTGGTCAACAGCCGCTTCAGGTTCAGGGCTGCCTTTGGGTGTACGCGCCGGAAAGCCGCCATCGAAAATCAAGCTCAATTTGCCACCGGCAACTTACGGAAACATGCTGGTACTCCGGCTCTCGGGTGCGGCCCGACACGGCTCCTTCCTTGTAGGTCGGCTTCGAGGCGAAAGTGAGAGTTCGCCACGGGCGGAATCTGACGTTCACCCCGCCCGAACCATCAACGACAGCAACCTGCACCACACCGGCCGTTCAGCAGTGCCAACGCCAAGGTCGGCAATGGCCGACTTCCAGGCAGACATAAAGCAAGGATGAACGTCAGATATATGCTCAACATCGGCCCGCCACACATTCATTTTTGAATGTCAGCAAAGCCTTCATGCTTACCTTTTTAGCCTCGACCTCTGATTTCATAGTCCCAGCAGGGCCGCCTTGGTGGGGTATCCACGGCCCATAAATGGTGTGAGTCGGTGCGATCAGATGGGTTGCCAAGTCGCGGCGGAGAAAGTGATCGATTCGCTTTCCCGTCGCCAGATGACTTCATCCTGATTCACAACGAGCCACCAGGTTTGCATTGCCGAATAGGGCTTGGGCTTGGCGAAGCCCTGTGGTGTCAGCAGTGCAATGCACCAAGCGGGCTGTGGATCACGCACGGACTGATAGATGATGCCGCCCAGATTGGCTTCCCGTGCCAGTCGGGCAAAGGCTTGTGTGGCGCCGTAGTCAGACGGATGCGTCCACGCTGCGACATCAGCGCTGAAAGGAGGATGGCGTAGATCGACCGCCAATGTGCTCACTTCAGCGCGAAATGTGGTGTGAGCGACGGGCTCAATCTTTTTCAGATCAATCGCATCGTGCAGGAATTTCCAACGCCAGTAGCCCAGTTCGGCGCTCGCGGTACGGACAGACTCCGCACCATAGAACACGCCCGGGTCTGTGATCGCGCGGAAACGGGAACCGCCGCGTAGCGGGTCATAGCGAAATGGGGTGGCCAGCAGGTAGTCCAGTTTCTCGGTATCGGCCGGCAGGGCGGGTTTGCTGCCTTCCAGAAGCGCTTCAAGCAGATCCTGCTCATCCTGCGTATCGACGATCTTCATCGTGGAGGCGATGTGTTGCGCCTCTACCATCCGCCAGACTGGCCCACGCCAGTCGTGGGCTTCAGACGAGACCGCGAGAGGCGTCCAGGTACTGAACGACACGTACCAATCCTTCCGTACTGCGAATGAGTTCAATCGGTCGGCCATTCAGGACACGGTTTTCACTGTTGAGCCATTTTCGGGCGGTTCCCTCGTCACCCAGGATGGAATCGAGCGAACGGAAGACGCGGACGAACAGGAGCGCAAACTCCCATTCCTTGCGTTCCTGTTCGAGCAGATAGTTTCCTTTGTACAGCCGGGTGATCGTGGCTGGACTGACGCCGAGCACACGCGCAAGCAGCGAGCGTGAAACATCCAGCCGTTCCGCAGCACGCGCGACCGCCTTGCTGAGTACGACGGTTACATCCGGTTTCTTGGCGACTTGCTTGTCAATGGCAGTCATGGAAACTCCTTTCTGCAGAAAATATAGCACATATTAATTTCAGCAGATTGTTACATCAGCACGGTGTTTGCTGAGATCCTGCTCGAAGTGGTGTTTGATCTGTCGTTCGACCCGTCTGCACTGATGGAGGAACAGCGGGCCCGTATCGGATAGAAATCTGTACCAATCAGGGCGCCGAAGATAAAATGGCAGCAGGTGCCCACCTTACTTGCACACGAGTAAAAACTGGCGTTCTGATTCCACAATCGTTGAAAACCTCTCTTTGAGCCTCGTCGTCGGGGACTTAAACGTGTGCGTCTGACCCGAAATCGGCGTGGCATTCAAGAAAGGTTTTGTCATGACAATCAAATCCCTCGCGTACTCCGCGCAGCAACACCTTCAGGCCAGCACGGGTGGCTCATTCAAACGAGCTCACATCTACGAGTTGCTGGCAGCCTCGTTTGGATTCAACTCCAACGCTGCACTCGGCGCAGACGCCGTTTTCACCGAACAATCGTTATCCAGCCGAAGGGCATCCAGCTATGGTTCGCTCGTTCGAAATCGCTGCATCGACATCGGGTATCAGCCCGATGTTGCGGATGCGGCCTCCATCGCGCTCCCTGCCTATTTGAGTGAGCGGCAGATCGGTGTCATCAGGATTGCTGATCTGGTAGCGCATCTTCGCTATGAAGCGGGGCACCAAGATGATTATTCGGACGACGACGAAGAGCCGGACGATAGGGACGACACCCTAGATGACCAGTGGGTAGATTCTGTTGCGCTGGAGTCACCAATCCTGCTAGACGGGCTCGAAGATGCGGCCAGCAAAGGGAACGGTCTTGCCCACTATGCGCTAGCACTGATCCACGCACCGGAAGAAGACGAGGAACGGAAGGTTGGACGCGATTACTGGCATTCCCAGGCTCAACAGGGGCGGCTCCTGACCGGTGTTGAAAAAGAGTGGGCTGATGAGTACGCGACGAACCTTGCCCGATCGGAGAAGTCTGCTCGCCATTTGCGCGAAGCTGCGCGACTGGGGCAGCAAGACGCGCTTCTTGACCTGGCCGACAGGTTTGATGATCCGGCTTTCTTTGAACAAGCAGCCCCCCATTCCAATGCGAATCCAACCGTAGTCGCCGAAATTGCGCAACGCCTCGGTCGGTATGGCGACGCCAAGAAGTGGCTGACGATAGCTGCCGAGGCTGGCGACACCGAAGCGATGCGTCAATTGATCGAGGAGTATGACCAGCGTGATCTGGTGCGTTGTTGGACTTGGGTTTACTTCGCCAAACTGATGGACGTGGACCTGACCATGGACGAGCACTACGCAATTGACGAAGATGGCTCGCCCTATGACGATGATGTCGGGGGAGCCGCCTTCGTCGGTGGCCGCGACGGCGTGGTCATCAATCCAATCAGTGCGGAACAAGACGCCGCTGCCCGACATGCCGCGCAGCAACTCATGGGCAGGATTCGGCTGGCTGAGTAAGGTCTGAAACCGCAACTTGGCCTCGGAGGGTACGTTCCTTGCTGGAGCGGTTCCCTCAGGGTGGCCAATGCCGTATCCAACCACTTGATTCGTCCGTGAGTAGGGACTTCTTTTGTCTTGCTTCGATGTCGAATGCCGATTTCAGATTTCTGTAAAAGATTTCTGCTTCGGCATTCCGATCAACGTGTCAGTTTCGCCAATGTGCCCACATAGTCAGGGATATCCCCGCCAGGATGGCTTCCGAGCCACATCGTGGCGAACCCGCGGGCTTTTTGCATGCGGTCCTCCGCCAAGCCGAAGAGCGATATGCGTGGCAAATTCAAGGCCTGGCCTTTCTGTGAAAGGACCATGTGGATCAGTGTCCAGCCGGCGGCAAGTTCCAGGTGCTTGTCTATCCCCAGTCCGTTTCCATACAGATAGGCGATCAAGCGCGCGGCATCCGCATTCCGGCGCCCGGCGGCTTTGTCCAGCCAGGCCATGGCTTCTCGGTAGTCTCGTTTCTCTTCTACCAGCATTCGACCAACGTAATAGGCGCCGACGGGGTCGTTTTCTTGCGCCGCCTGCCTGAACCAGCGTCTGGCCTCGGCGATTTCCTTCCGGCGATAGTGATCAAGTCCGATGCGGACGTAGGCCTGGGGTATGCGCTTCCTGGCGACAGCTTGCCGCATGTACCTCATCGCGACGATTTCGTTTCGTTCCACGCCACGGCCGAGCAGATAGAGCAGCGCCAGGTTATAGGCCGCAAGGGGTTCTGACCTGGAGGCGGCGTGAAAGTAGTGCGCGGCCAATGTGGGATTCCTGGCCAGTCCGTGCTGGCCACGATCCAGGAAGACCCCAATGCTGTTTTGGGCCGGGGCGTTGCCCTGCCGGGCGAGTTTCATGAGTCGCTGCAGCGCTTGAGCGTCTCCGCGCACGAGCTTGCCATATTCAACATCGGCTCGGGCGTCCTGGTAGCCCCCAGACAGGAAACCCGTGAAGCCAGCCAGACCCTGTACTGCATGTCCATTTTCAGCTGCGACTGCATGGAGTGAAAGGAAAGACAGAAAAGCCAGAAGCAGACCCGCATGGCAATGCGTTGACACGACGATTTCTCAACTTGTAATGCAAATACATGCAACGGTATCATTAAAGCATGTCAATATGGCGTTCGTTCTCCTTGCTGGTCGTTATGGTGGCCTCTGCACAGGCTTGGTCCGCGCTTGCCGATATGGATGCGTGCATCCATCAAGCTGCGCGACGGTATCAGGTGGATGAGCGACTGATCCACGCCATCATCCAGGTGGAGTCCAGTGGTAATCCCTCTGCGTTGAACCGGAACGCCAATGGCAGCGAAGACATCGGCCTCATGCAGATCAACTCAGCATGGTTACCCGTGCTGGGCCGCTACGGCATCCAGCATCACCACCTCTATGACGCCTGCACGAATGTTCATGTTGGAGCCTGGGTACTGGCCGGGAACATTGCCCGTTATGGCCCCACATGGCGTGCCGTGGGGGCCTACAACGCGAGGTCACACGTCAAGCGGAAGGCCTATGTGGCCAAGGTTTGGCGTCGATATAGGACGACCAAGGAAGTGGAATCGTGAGGTTGATTGGCAATTTGCTGGGAGGAGCCGCCGCGTTGCTGTTGGCGTTCTGGTTGAGCTGGGTATTCGTGACGCCAATTGATTGTGAGCGGGTACGCCGAGGCGCTGCTCCCATGCGGGCCTTGTTTGACACGCTGTCCTGGGCGGTACGCCATTGGGCGAGCCCGGAAGACAGGATGGATTTCATTGCGACCGGGATGGAATGGGATTTGAAGTCGCAGCGTTTCCTCGCGAAGCAATTCTATGGCGACACGCTGGATTGCGGGCAGGGGCGGGCACATGGGGCCTGACTTATTCATTTCCACGTCCTCAAATGACCGTGAGGCCGTCACTTTTCTCAACGATCTGTTCCACGAAGCGGCAGGCCAGGGCGTGTCGGACATTCATTTCCAGGAGCAGGAAGGCGAATGCCGGGTGCGCTACCGACTGCCCGGCGGGCTTGTCGATCGACTCATCCTGCCGCGCCATACCGCTCGTGTGGTGGACGACAAGATCCGTTCACGTGCCCAGCTTCCCGCCGGTGAGCGGAAATGCCCCCTGGATGGCCGCATGCGCCTGCGTTTCCCGGATCGGCGGCTTGATGTGCGTGTGGCCATTTCGCCCAATGTCTCCGGCCAGCTCACCGTCTGCCGCTTGCTGGACCAGGCGAATGCGGCGCGCAGGCTGATCGACATCGAGATGACCGCTGCGGTGCGCGATAGCATCCAGCGGCTGGTGGAAGAGCCCAATGGGCTGTTTCTCGTGACCGGGCCGACCGGATCGGGGAAGACCACCACGCTCTACGCCATCATCAACGAATTGAACGACCCCAGCCGCAATATCATCACCATCGAGAATCCGGTGGAATACCAGGTCTCGGGGATCAGCCAGATCAACATCGACGGCCATGTGGACTTCGCGGGGGCGCTACGAGCCGTGTTGAGACAGGATCCGGACATCATCCTGATCGGCGAGATCCGGGATGCCGAAACGGCCCAGATCGCGGTGCAGGCTGCGATCACGGGCCACCTGGTCCTGGCATCCCTGCACGCCAACAACGCGGCGATGGCGGTGACGCGAATGATTGACCTGGGAGTGGACCCTGTCACCCTGGCTGCCTCCCTGCGCGGCGTCACGGCGCAACGCCTGGTGCGCAGGATTGCGGGCGAGCCGGTGTACCAGGAACCCAACGAAGCCGAGCTGGCGTGGTTGCGCCAGCATGGGATGCGGTTCCACAAGTCGCCACGCTTTGCCGCGCCCCAGCACCAGATGGCGTATCAGGGGAATGTTCCGGTGATTGAATTCATCGTGGTGGATGCCGGCGTGCGCCGGGCCGCCACCAACCAGGCCGGCACGCAAGCGATCTATGCGGCGGCTACCCTGCAGCCACAGTTCGAGACCCTGGCCGAGGCCGGTGCGCGTCTGGCCCTGGCGGGGCATACCTCGCTTGGCGAAGTCCGGCGCATCACCTCGGATGTGGATGTGGTCGCGGCTGGCGAGTCTCGCCTGGGCAACATCCTGGTTGGGCTGGGCCTCATCAATATGGCCCAGATCACCGAGGCGATCGCGCATGTGATTCATGAACGACGCAGCGGAAGGGTATTACGGCTGGGCGAAGCCCTGATCGAGCTCGGGCTCTGTGCGCCTTCGGATTTGCTGCACGGCATGGGGCAGGCGCCGGCAGCGGCCTTGAGCATTACCGAGAAGATGATGACGGCGGGTGTGATATCGCGTGAGGCGGGTCAGGATGCCATCCAAAGCTGGCGATCGGGTGGCGGTTCGCTGTTCGACAAATTGGTCGAGACGGGGTTATGTGATTGGGAGGACATCCATGAAGCGGCGGGCATTCCTGCTGGGGACTAGCGCGCTGCTGTTGCCGGGGCGTGGAGGTTTGGCAACGGCAGCGGCGCCTGCGCCGGCTACGGTCAAAACACCCTACATGGTGGTGGCGCCCGTTATTCAGGACGCAAGACGCTGCATTGCCTTCTTCCAGTTCGGCTGTCCGCACTGTCGTGACCTGCATCCCTCCCTGGCGCGCTGGGGGCACAGCTTGCCCAGAGGCGTGGAATTCGAATTCATGCCGGTGCTGGCGCCCACCACGCCTGACGACCGAGGGCAGGTTATGGCCGCGCGCGCATGGTATGCCGTAGCGCGTGATGCACCGACGCGTCTGGAGGCTTTCGCGGAGAGCGCCTACGCACTCGTGCAGGACCGTCGCCTGAGCATGGATGCCGCGACGACCTGGGAAGCGGCTGCCCGGCATGCTGGCGTGAGCGGTTTTACCTTGGCATGGGAGCGAGTACGGGTCGATCGCATCCTGCGCGCGACAGGGAAGTTGATCGCGTACCGCGTTCAATCCACGCCGTCACTTGCTATCGCTGGCCGTTATTTGGTGACACTGGATGACACCCAGGGGGATGCCGATCTGTTTCTCCGGCTGGCCAGCGGCCTGCTCTCCAGGGCCATCGTCTCTCCCACTCCCATCGTCCCTCACTGATTCCTGACGTCATTGTTTGACGAGAGTTGCATTGTTGCGCGAAAACAATAACAATACATGCAACGGTATATATAAAGCTTTTCATGCGAATGAAGTGGTTTCCAATTTTCTGCGCCCTGGGGGTGTCGCAGGTTCAGGCCGATCCGAGTGGGCACCTGGGCTTTGTGCGCCAGGCATATGTGGTGCCATCGGAATTCGCGCGGATCACGCCAGACGAGGAAACACTTATCGATATCTCCCATGCGCCGAAGCCGGTAACTGCCGGTCGCATGGTCTGGATCAGCGTCGAGAAAACCAACCGCCTTACACTGGCTGAGCTGGATGCGCTGCTCAACCCGCCTGTACCCGAGCATGAAGTCATCGAAGAATCCTGCGCGGAGGGCGATGCGGTTTTCCCCTTCGCCAGCAGCCATATCCAAAACAGCCATCTCGAAGCGGTCCTGGCCCAGATCAAGGAAGCGGAGTCGTTGCCGCTTCAGCTCTACGAATCCGGCGTGCCCCTTGCGGGTAAAACCGACGGTCACGTTGTGGTCATCGGGCATGCCGATAGCGTGGGAAGCGACCGTTACAACTGCCGGCTGGGTTTGAAGCGGGCACAGGTGGTGGCTTCGTACCTCGTGGGGCAGGGGATTGCGCGCGACCGCATCGCCATTGGCAGTCGTGGCAAGCGTGAACCGCTGGCGGACAACCGCACGGAAACCGGTCGCGCCCGGAACCGCCGGGCGTCCGTATGGATTCACGCTGCGGGCGTGGGCCAGAAGGAACAGCCATGAGGGAAGTCGAAATTCCGCGCTACATCGACGCCCAGCCCCAATTCTTCTGGTGGGAACTGGATGAATTCGCCCTGGCCATCGGGATCATGGGGGTCGGGATGCTGACCGAGACCCTGACAGTCGTCTTTTTCGTCATCGTGGTCCTGTCCGCCTGGATGAAGCGATTCAAGAGCAACAACCTGGACGGGGCACTCATCCATATCGCCTATCGGGCAGGCCTCACCCCGCTCAACCGTGCCTACAAGGACGGCATCGCGCAGGAGTACTTCGCTTGAAGCTCTCCGCCATGATGGGTTCCTGGGAGAAGGCGAACCGATTCGCCTACTACTTGCTGCTGTCGAATGCCGCCCTTGCCGTCACGCTGATGGGCACGCTGTACCTGGCCATCGGCAACCGCGAGCGCGTGGTGCTGGTGCCCCCGCAACTCGACGCCAGGGTGACCGTGGGCATGACCACGGCCAGCAGCGAATACCTCAAAAGCTTCGGCCTCTACATCGCCACCCTGGTCGGGAATATCACGCCCTACAACGTGGATTTCCTGACCGATATCCTGTCTCGCTACCTGGATGCCCGGGTCTACACCGCCGTACGCACGCGCTTGCAGGCGGTAGCCAACGATCCGGTCTTCCGCAACAGCGGTGGTGCATCCTGGTTCGAAGCCCGGCGGCTCGACTACGAGAAAGAGACCTCGCGGGTCTTCGTGGTGGGACAGCTCAATACCCTGAGCGCGGGCAAGACCAATCCCGATGTCGCGCCCGTGGTGTACGAGCTCAGGATCGAAATGCGCGATGGGCGGCCGCTGGTGCTTGCACTGGACAGTTATGAGGGGTCGGAGCCGCACTCGCTGAAATGGCAGGCGTCGCACGCCCACGAAAGCAAGTCGGCCGATGCCAGGGGAGAGGCACGATGACCCGCCTATCGCATCTCGTTACCGGCTTGACCGTGGCGGGGCTCACCCTGGTGGCCGGTCTCGCCCATTCGAATGAGCGAGTGGACGCCTGTTCCAACCCGCCCGGCGTTCCCGCCCGTCCGAATCCGGCCTGCAAGGTCACCCGGCAGGTGCCCGCCAAGGAATCGAAGCCACGAACCAGGCCGGATGCACCTGGCAAATCGGAACAGGCCATGCTACCCGGCCTCGGCCTGCTGCCAGGCGAGAAGCGGCCGATGATGGCCAACGTGGTACGGGTGACCAGCCACTACAACGAAGTGCTCTACGTCAGTTCGGCGTTCCCTAATCGAATTTCCACCCCGTTTGCGGCGCCGAAGCTGATCGACAACTCTGAAGTGGAATGGCAGGTCCAGGGCCAGAGCCTGTACCTCTCGCCCAAGTCGTCAGACAAGCCCGTCGGGATCTTCGTCACCGGGGCTGGAGTGAATGACCCGGTGGTGTCGCTCACCCTGATCCCCAGGAACATCCCTGCCCAAACCATCATCCTGCAACTGGATGAAGATCGGTCTTCCATCGCGGAGTCCGATCAATCGGGGGAATCCGGGGAAGTCCCGGGGGGGAAAAGCGGGAAAGCCAGCGGTTACAGCGATCGCCTGCGCGGCATTCTGCGCAGTGTTGTCCTGGGCAAGACACCGGTGGGCTTCGCGGAAGGCCTCCTTCCGGTCGCCGTGGGGCGCATGGGTGCGTTGCTCGTGATGCCGGAAAAGCGTTATTCGGGCCAGCATCTGGATGTGTTCAGGTACCGGGTCGAGAACGTCGGCCCGGATGAGATCGAGCTATCCGAGCCATCGTTCTACCGGGATGGCGTGCGCGCGGTGTCCATCTACCCCGTCATCAAGCTACACAAGGGCATGGCCACCTCGGTGTTTGTCCTGTCAGACAAGGCCGCTCTGGCAGAGGCATCGATCGGGCCTGCCGAGACCGACAGAGCCGGCGGTGGCCAGGGTGGCGCGCAATGAGCGGCGGGGCTGATCAGTTCAAGGCCTGGTGGGCAGGCCTTTCACCCGGCAAACGCAACGCGCTGGGCATCACTGTGCTGTTTGGCACCCTGGCTGGCGCGGGCTGGCTCATCAGTCCCAGGGATGCGACCGCTCCGGTGGGTTCGAAGTCGGATCTGAGCAGCACCAACCTGGTCTTGCCCAATCGCAAGAACGTTACCCAGGAAGGTCTGGCTGCCGGCCTGGAAGCCACGGGGAACCGCGTGAAGTCGCTGGAACGCGAGCTGGATGACACCAAGACCCAGAACGCCGCGCTCCTCAAGAAATTTGAGACGGGTGCGGCTGGCCAGGAAGCGCTGAACCCTGAAGTGGTGCGCGAAGTCGCGGCACTGCGCCGCGACCTGGAGGCGATGAAGTCAGGCCATGGCGGCCTTCCCGCAGCGGGGCTGCCGGCGCCCTCGCTGGATACGCCGCTGCCACCAGCGATTCCATTGGCTTCCTCAGCCCCAGCATCATTTCCCCCGACTGCGGAACCGCCCAAGGCCCGCTTGCGCGTCGTGGGTGCCGCCACTCCGGACAAGCTGGCGTCCGATGCCAACCCGACCGATTCCCCTGTGCCCTATCTTCCGGCTGGCGTGGTGTTCGAGGGGGTGCTGCTCAACGGCATGGATGCGCCGACATCGAGCGTGACCCAGAAGCAACCGGTACCGGCGCTGGTACGGATCAAGAGCGAATCCATCCTTCCCAACCTGATGAGCATGGGTGAGGAAGACATCCGGGAATGCTTCCTGGTGATTGGCGGGCACGGTGTTCTGGCCACGGAGCGAGCCCAATTGCGCACCGAGACGCTGTCTTGCGTGCGCGAGGATGGCCGGGTCATCGAGGCGGAACTGGAAGGTTATGCGGTCGGCGAGGACGGCAAGGTCGGACTGCGCGGCCGGTTGGTCTCCAAGCAGGGCTCGATGATCGCCAAGAGCCTGGTGTCCGGGTTCCTGGCGGGATTCGGCCAGGCCATCGCACCGACCCAGGTGCCCCAGCTCAACGTCACGCCCGGCAGTTCGGCCCAGTACCAGAGCATCGACATGGGCGCCGCCGCCCAGGCCGGTGTCGGCAAGGGCATTTCCGAGGCCTCGAAGATGGTCGCCCAGTTCTATCTCGACATGGCGAAGGAGATGTTTCCGGTGATTGAGGTGGACGCCGGCCGCAAGGTCACCATCGTGACCTTGCGCGGTATTCAGCTAACCCCACGTGGTTCCGCCCGGGACGCCGTCGCCCTCAAGGGAACCCGGAAATCATGAGCCATCTTCATCTCTTGTTTCGCCTGCTTCCGCCGTCGGCCGTGATCCTTCTGGCGGGCTGTGCCAGCACCTTGAATACAGCGGATCACGACGCGTTTGCTTGCCCCGGCATGCCGGCCGGCGTGATCTGCAAGAGCCCGGTGCAGGTCTACCGCGCGACCCATGACCGTGATTCGGTCACGGTGGAACCTTCCGCGAGAAAAGCCGGCCTTGCATCGCTGGATTCATTGGTTGACGGCGAGGACCTGGTTTTCGTCCAGACAGAGATATCCGCCCGGGAAAGGCCTTCCATACCGCCTTTATCCACGCAATTCCCCACGCATCCGCCTATCTCTCAACCCACGTCGCCCAACCTGCCGCTCCCCATCCTGGAGCCCGCCCGTGTCATGCGCATCTGGATCGCACCCTGGGAGGACGGCAAGAAGGACTTGCACTGGCCCAGCTACCTCTTCACTGAAATCCAACCGCGCAAATGGTCGTTCGGCAAAGCGGAGTTCACCGGCTCGCGTCCCGTGATTCCGCACCTGATGACGATGCCGGGCGCGCAACCCACTGTGCCTGACCGGGCCGATACCGGGAAGGCAGCAGCAGTTCAGCCTGTTTCCTCGCCACAGGTTGTCACCGGCATCCCGGAGGCGGCTTTGCCGCAGGCCGGTGATGCCCTGCTGGGCGCTCAGTAAGCCCATCGGCGATTTCCTTGTTTTGTTCCTGTCTTCTGGAGATTGATATATGAAGTTCACCAAGCAACACGTCCAACTGCTCACCTTCGCCACGCTGTGTCTGGCCGTGGCCGAGCCCGCCCTTGCGGGTGCGGATGCCACGTTTTCGGCGGTATCCGATCTGGTGAAGGGTTGGATGGAAGGTTCACTGGGCAAACTGTTCGCGTTTGGCTCCCTGGGTACTGGCCTGGGCATCACAATCGTCAAGCAATCGCTGATGCCCGTGGTCGTGGGGGTGTCTGTCGCTGTCGCCACTTACTATGGCCCTGGCGTGCTGAACACGGTTGTTGCTGCCACCCTCTGACAGGCCATCCCGCGTGTTCGGATTCCTGTCATCGGCTGCGCCAGGTGCCCTTGAGCGCGCTGGTAGTCCGCATCGCGTCCCCTGGCAACGTCTGACGGTCAGGGGGTGCGATACCGGCTACAAGGTGTTTTTCTGCGCCGACGAGGACACCGGGGAGAAGTACCTGGGGGCCTGTTTCACCAGTGCACCCGCCATGATCGGCGGGGACGAAGGCACAGTGGACCGCTTTCGTGCGGCATTGGGCATTGCCATGCCGCCAGGAACCTTCATCCAGATCGGGATGTTCTCCAGTCCGGACGTCGACACCGCCCTCGAGCGCTATGCCGCGAACAAGGCGGCCTGCGACAACGAACTGCTGGCGGCCATGACGGCCAAGCGCCGGACGTTCATCCTGGATGGCAAGGATCGGCCCCTGGTCGCGCGCTCCGGGGTGCTGCTCAACAGCAAGACCTTGATCGTGACCCTCAAGATGCCCTGCTCGGACATGCCCGAACAGGGTGAGGTCAGGGAGGCGCATGAAGCCGCAGAAAGGTTGTCCGAAGGGCTGAAGTCGGCCGGACTCTTTCTGCAACCGCTTGGCCCGCATGGCTATCTCAGGCTGCTGCGGCGCATCACCCATGTCTTTGATGCCGACGAGGACTGGTATGACGACATGCGGCCGATCCGGGAGCAGGTCTATGGCCCTGGCGATGTGCTGGTCGAGAAAACCCGCAGGCTGGAATTCCACGACCGCTATTTCGCCAAGCTCATGTCGGTGAAGTGGTATCCCAAGCGCACCAGTCTCGCCGTCATGAACCACCTGGTTGGCGACCCCGCCGGCCTGTCGAACCAGATCACCGAGCCGTTCCTGTTGATGCTCACCCTGCATTATCCTGATCAGGTCAAGAAGATCGCGGAGGTGCGCCGCCGCTTCACCATGATCAACCACCAGGCTTACGGCCCGATGGTGCGTCTGATCCCCCTGATCAGCTACAAGAAGGCCGGCTTCGATACACTCATGCATGAGATCGAGGGCGCGGGCGCCGTGCTGGTCGAGATGAACCTGACCCTCGCGGTCTTCTCCCGCGACGCGGAGCGCTTGGACAAGCAGGTGGCGGGGCTTGCAGCCTATCAGGCCTCGCTGGGATTCGACATGCGCGAGGACAAGCGCATCCTGCGCCCGCTGTGGGACGCGATCCTCCCGCTCAACACCTCGCGTAAGGCCATCGCCAACCTGTTCCGTTTCCAGACCCTGGCGGTATCCCATGCCGTGCAGTTTCTGCCAGTGTTCGGCGACTGGACCGGGACGGGCAGGGGAGGGGCTTCTGTTTTCGTGTCACGCCGGGGCGAGCCGGTGCTGTTTGATCTCTACGACTCGGCCACCAATTTCAATGCCGTCATCATGGCCGAGGCCGGCTCCGGCAAATCCTTCGTCATGCAGATGCTGATCGCCGATTACCTGGCGGCGGGGGCGAAGTGCTGGGCCATCGACCTCGGTCGCTCCTATCTGAAGCTCAATCGGGCGGTGGCGGGGGAGTTCGTCGAGTTCTCCGAATCGAGCCGCATCTGCCTCAACCCGTTCACCCACGTGATGGACATCGACGAGGAGATGGATCTCCTCAAGGCGACCTTGGCCAAGATGGCCGCACCCGAGGGCGGGCTCGACGATTACCGCCTGGCGATTCTGGAAGAGGCCATCAAGAGCGTCTGGAACCATTACGGCACCACCATGACCGTGACGGAAGTGGCCGAATGGTGCAATGCGCAGGCGGACAACCGGATTCGCGACATCGGCCGGCAGCTTTTCCCGTTCACGCGGCTGGGCTCCTACGGCCACTGGTTCGATGGGGCGAACAACCTGGAGTTCGACCGAGATTTCGTGGTGCTCGAACTGGAGGAGCTGAAGTCCAAGCGGACCTTGCAGCAGGTCGTGCTGCTCCAGTTGGTGGCCAAGATCAACCATGAGATGTACCTGACCCGTGGCCGCAAGAAGATCCTCGTCGTCGACGAAGCCTGGGATTTGCTCGACGACCCCACGATGGCCAAGGCGATGGAAAGCGCCTACCGGCGGGCGCGTAAATACGACGGCGCCATCGTGATCGTCACCCAGAACATCGCGGATCTGTTCACCTCGCCCAACGCGCGCGCGATCTACCAGAACAGCGCCTATCAGCTCGTGCTCCAGCAGCGCTCCGAAGCTATCGACGCGGCCATCGAATCGAAGCAGTTCAACATCGAACCCTATGGGGTCAGCGTCCTCAAGTCCGTGCATACGCTGCCCGGCAAGTACTCGGAAATCATGATCAAGCGTTCGGAAAACGACTGGGGCGTGGTTCGCCTCGTGACCGATCGTTTCACCCAGGTGCTCTTCTCTACCAAGGGCGAGGAGCGCAACGCCATTCTCGATGCCATCGATCGCGGTGAGAACGTGACGACGGCCATCGAGGAATTCATTGCCGGCCAGCCGGCGTAAAGCTGACAGCTACAGGAGTGGACCATGCAGGAACAAGAAGCGAATGCGAAAAGCAAGGTGGAAAAGAATACCCAGCGTGACTGGATTATCCTGGCTGTGTTGCTGGGTGCCGGCATTCTGACCATGCCGCCCGGGGGCGACTCCAATACGGTGTCCGCCGGAATCGCCGGGGTCTGTTTCGGGGCGGCGGCGATGCTGATGGTCTTCCGGTTCGGCAAGAAGCCACCGGAAGACGTGAAGTAAGGGGTTGGCGTTGTACGGTCATCCTACCCAGCCTGCTGGCGACCAACCTGGCCAACACGAAACCGACCAGGTTACCGCCACGCCTGCCACATCGGGCAATAGCCTCAGTTTCCTGACCTCCACGTTGATCGCATTGGCGGTATCCGCCTTCGTGTTCTTCGTGCTGGCGCATTACGGGGGAAAGATCGGTCTGGTGCCGGCCGCCCCGCATGGAGCGCGGCTGGCAGTGCTGGACTCGAACAGGATCGTGAACACCGCCATGCGTCGTCTCATGGCAACGCCCGGTGTCACCCAACAACAGGCGTCAGCGGCAGGTATCCAGATGGCCCAGCAGCTCGATGGCGTGCTGGGTGAATATCGCAGCCGTGGCTACGTCGTCATCAATGCTGCCGTGGCCGTGGTCTGGCCGGTGGAATCGGACATCACCAAACAGGTGGCGGGTCGTGTTGGCGTCGCCCTCGAATAAAGCCTGGAGCTGGTTTGTTGGCATTCTCGTGCGCTATCCCCGCACGCGAGTCGGTATCCAGGCCCTGCTCATCATCGCCGTGGCCTTCCTGTTTGCGGGGTGGGCGACCAGTGCTATCTCCCGGCACTACACCATCGGCCTGGACCTCCAGAAACGGACTTGTCTGCCCTGGACGGCGTACCTCATCCACCATGAGCCGCCGATACAGATTCATCGCGGCGAACTGGCGGGCTTCTATCCCAAGGGCAAGATGGGTCCGTCCTTCGAGGGCATGTTGGTCATCAAGCAGATCGCGGGCATTCCGGGCGATGAATTATTGGTCAAGGACGATGTGTTCTACGTCAACGGACATCGGATCGGCCCACTGGATCTGCTGGCCAAGCTCAACAAACCCATGGGATTCTTTGATCGGCGCGTCTGGGTACCCGAAGGACACTATCTCTTCATCGGTCTGCTCCCGCGCAGTTATGACGGCCGCTACTGGGGCTTCGTGCCGCGCCAGGACATCGTGGCGAGCGTGAGGCCGTTGTGGTGAAAGGTACGCGCGCTGGTCAGCTCAATGGCGTCTTGTCAGTTGCCATTGACTATCTAACAGCGCTTTTTCCTGTTGCTTCTCTCCATCTACTGATGGGTCTTGCTGTCCCCGCTTGGGCCGACCAGGCGGGACAGCCTTTTTTCCAGGGGAAGGAAGAGGGCTGGTTCTGGTACAAGGATTCGAAAGATCCTCCCATCCTGGAAATCACGAAGCCGGCGCCGCCAGTGCCGGCGCCGGTGAAACCGAAAGCGTCCGAAACGCTGTCTGTCGAATGGTTGCGGCAACAGTTGCCGATGCTGCTGGATCGGGCCATCGACAACCCTACGCGCGAGAACGTCGAGGCTTATCTCTATGCCCAGCGCCTGGCGATGGACAAGTCGCAGCGCTTCGCGGAAATGTCTCAACGGGTGGTGTATTCGGATCCGTTCCTGGACGAGAACAACCGGGTCCCCATCGCCACCTTCGCCAAGTCGTCGTTCCTCAACGGCATTGACCAGGCTGCGGATACGAGTCTCAAGCACCTGGCCACAGTGGCCGGACTGTGGGTGTTCTTCGACTCGCGTTGCGAGCATTGCCGGGTCCATGCCGAGACGGTCGAGGCGATGCGCAAGAAGCATGGCTTCGTCGTGAAATACATCTCCCTGGACGGCAAGGGACTGCCCAACATTCCAACCTGGGTGGCAGACCAAGGGCAATCCAGGACGCTCAATGTGCGCATGACCCCCACCACGCTCCTGGTGGCGCCCCCCAACCATTTCCTGCTGGTCTCCCAGGGCGTGATGGCCCAAACGCAGCTTGAGGAACGGATGCTGGTGGCGGCCGAAAGCGAGGATCTGTTGCCCCAGACCTTGCTCGCCGATGTGCGTCGCTATGACCGGGGGGTACTCAAGGCGGAGGACACCCGAGCTGAGAGCGTGAGCGGCCAGGATCCGGTTGAATGGGTGAAGTTGCTCAAGGACAAGCTGAAGGCGAGGTATTGACCATGCGGTTCAAGAAGCTCACGGCCATCGTGCTGATCACAACCTATTCGTCCACGGCACTCGCGGGCCTCCAGGACGCCCTGGATGGCATGTTCATGGCGACAGCGACCACGCCGGCCGCCTATTCCAGCCAGACGCGTGGCGGCTTTGTCGGGGGCGGGGTTGGGGTACGGATGCCGGTGCGCAACATCAACCTGGTGACGTTCGATCCGCCCCGGTTCTCGGCCGGGTGTGGTGGTATCGATCTCTACGGGGGTTCGTTCTCGTTCATCAGCGCGGACCAGCTTGCGGCGCTGTTCCGGCAGATCGCCGCCAACGCCGCCGGCGCACTGTTCAAGCTCGCCATCGACAGCATCAATCCTCAGCTCGGGAAAATCATGGAGGACTTCCAGAACAAGCTCCAGCAGTTGAATAGCCTGTTCAAGAACACCTGCCAGATCGCCAACCAGGTGGTCCAGACCTTCGCCAGTCCCGATGCACGCAGCACCCAGGCGAACAACTCCGCCACGCTGGTGGAGTCCGCCAAGGGTGCGGTGACGGACATTTTCGACAGTATCGGCAAGATATTTTCGTCGCCGAACTCGCAGGCACGAGCCTCGGCGGCGGATAACCCGATGGGCGGAAATCTGGTGTGGAAGGCGCTGGGCCAAACCAACGCGGGGCAGTGGCTGGGCAATCCGGCGGCGGTGGAAGGTAACTTGGTGCGGGCGAACGAGATCATCATGAGCCTGACCGGGACGGTGGTGATGCCGGGGAGCCAGGCAGATTCCACTGATGCGGCCACGGGCAAGGTGAAGCCGGAAACAGGAACGGTGTTCGCGCCTACCCTCAGCCTGGCCGATCTGCGTGAAGGCTCGACCGCCGGGACGCGTGTATTGCAGATACTCTCTTGCGGTGGCGAAGCGGATTGCCTGAGCCCAAGCACGGCCACGATCACGTTCGATGGCACGGTCGGGCATGTGAATCGGGTGCTGTTCGGCGATCCCACCGGGGCAGATGCGGGGGCGCAGGCCGACTCCCTGATTGGGAACCTGAAGTCGTGCACGACGGCCGCCTGTTTTACCGCGGCGCAACGCAGTTTCATCAATGCTGTAAGCGTGCCCACGCTCAAGCTCCTGCGTGATGTGCAACATTCACCAGGCGCGGTGGAAGCCGTGGCCATCCAGCTCGTCCCTGTCATCGCCGACGAACTGGCGATCCGGCTCGGCGAGGCTGCCATCACCGCCGCCAAACAGACCTTCTCGGGTGTAAAGAACGTGACTCGGCCGCCTGAGATGGATCAAGCCATCGCTTCGCTTGAACAGGAAGTCATGGGGTTGCGCATGGCGCTCGCGAACCAGACTGATCGTGTTCTGGCAGCCAAGGAGTACGCCAAGATGGTCACCACCTCGAACCCAGCCATCATGGTGGCCACACCCTCGCGATGAATACCAGCGAATTCACGGGCGTCATCGATTGGTTCAATCAGATCGGGCAGTGGGTCTATCCACCATCATCCAGTAGAGACTGAACGTTGGAAGTCACCATCTACGTCCTCGGCGACCTGGGTACCTTCAGATCTGTCCTGCAATCGGTGGCCATGCTGTTCGCCGACCCCATTCTCTCCAACAACGGGACGCTGGGCATTGGTAGCGCGGCGGGTCTGGGGCTGCTGATCACCCTGTTGTGGGTCGTCGCCAATGGTGTCCTGGCACCGACGGGCCAAGGCAAGGGCTTCAATCCAGCGATCGTCCTTATCCTGCTCGTGACCTATTACGCACTGGCCGTGCCCAAGGCTCGGGTGCAACTGGAAGACATCTACACAGGCACCGTCACCGCCGTCGATGGTGTGCCCATCGGTATTGCGTATCCGGGGGCCGTGATTTCCGCCATCACCCGTGGCATCACCACCAAGGTGGAAACGGCGTTTTCCGGAGTGGATGGCAACTACATCAGCTTGTCCGCCCAGGGCTATGCCAGCCCGTTGCGGTTGCTCCTGGCCATGCGAAAGGGGGTGGCGAATTTCGATCCCTACCTGGAAGCCAACCTGAAGACATTTGTCGTCGACTGCGTGGTGGGGTCACCCACTTTCAAACAGGGTGACTTCGCCAAGAGCCAGAATGCCGTCGGCTACATCACGACCAATTTCCGCGACGGCCTGTCGGTTTACTACAGCCAGGCCGATCCTCAGGGCGTTGCCAGCACCTGCGCTGAGAGTGCTCCCTTGATCGCGGCGGCGGCCGACAACTTCGTTGTCGGCACCCCGATGACGCGATTGCTCAATGCCAACATGAAAGTGCGTGCGACCCCCAATGCGGCCACGGCCAATCAGTGGACTTCACCCGATGTAGAGACGGTCCATACCAACACCGTGACAACCGCTTTCGGGGCCGCGCAGTCGGCCTCGGAGTTCATGGAAAACGCCCTGTTCGCCGGGATTCTGACCGATGCCTACAACTGCGCGGGGGCGAGCACGGACATCCAGGCCATGCGCCAGTGCACCCTCACGCTGACGCAGGCCTCCGAGCAGTGGAAAACGGACGCAGCCGGCTCCGCATCCTTCTTCCAGAAAACCATGATCCCCAGCATGAACATCCTGCTGCTGCTTTTCTACGCCTTCGCGCCGCTGATGTTCGTTTTCATGATGATGGCGGGGTGGCACGGCCTCAGCGTGCTGACGAAGTACCTGATCTTCGGCGTGTGGACACAGACCTGGCTGCCGTTCGCCGCCATCATCAACTACATCATCCAGGTCCAGACTGTGGATGAACTGCGACGGATCGCGGTGGCCAGTACGGACGCGGTGGGCAAGGGCCTGACGCCGGCGGTGCTCAATCCCTTCTACGAGGTGCTCTCTACCAAGCTCGCCACGGCTTCCGAAATGCTGGCGGCGACCCCGCTCATCACCCTGGCGCTGATGACCGGCTCGATCTATGGCCTGGTGAGCATGGCGCAGCGCATGAGCGGCCGGGACTACGTGAACGAGAAACAGGCGAGCCCTGATCTGCATCAGCCGGCGCCGGTGAGTTTGGGCAAGCCTCAATACTCGGGGATCGGGGGGAGGGCGGTCGGAGACATGGCGCAGAACCCTGGCTGGTCGGGAAGCATGGGAAGCGTGCGTGGACACGCCCTCGAAAGCGCGCGCGGAGAGGTGGAAAGCGCCAGTCGTCAACTTACCGAGCAGTCCATGAAAATGCTCAAGGCAGGCAGTTCCCAAGGTGTGAACGTGAAGTCTGCGACTCAGCACATGGATGAGATCGGAGTAACCAGGGGGGCAAGCTTCCAGGCGATGGAAGACAAGTTTGCCAAAGCTGGTCGCGACATGGGGATGAGTGTGGAACAAGCAAAGGAGTTTGGCAGAAGGGCGGCGGTTGCCGCATCGGTGGGGGTGAAAACACCATTCGCCGGTATGAAAGGCGAAATTACGGCGCAGGGACAATCAGTCAGTTCGGACAAGCTTCAACAGGCCTACAAAGAAGTGATGGGTGATGGTGTGACACGCCAGCATACTGAGCAGGTTCAGCGCCAGATCGCCGAGAAGACCACCGATACCAAGGGCTTCGAGAAGCTGTTCGGGCGGACGTTGAGCAGCGAGGAAACCAAAAGCTGGCAGGAAGCGAAGACCCTGCAGCAGCAAACACAGGACAGCTTCCGTACGATGGAAACAGCGTCGTCATCTTTCAACGGCAGCAACACCATCGGCGGCGAGCAGGTCGCCAATGCGATGAAGGAGGATCGTGGTCATGTGCGCGGCGACTTGGTGAAAGCTGAGCGGCTGATGGGCGATGCCATCGGCGACGACAAGTGGCTGGGGTTCATGAACAGGGCAGAGGGCTATGTGCGCACATCCCAATATGAAAGCACTCTTATGGGGGGCGAGCGCCAGGATGCCATCCGCTTTCACGCGCTACGCATGGCGTCGCAAAGCGGTGACAGGGCTGCGAGATCAGTGGCGGATGGGCATTTCCTGGGGGCGGTTGCTCGCATCGCTGGGGAGAGCACAGAAGCGGCAGCCAGGATTGCTCAGATTCAGCCTTTGCCCCTGGGGCTGAACATTCAAGGCCCGAGCGCGGGGACGGCTGGCATGGCCGCCCAAGGGGACGCTGGAGCGATGGCTGCGGCAGGTACACCGACCACCATTGATAAAGCAATCGCTATTGGTAAACCGCTAGGAACGAAGGCAGCGGCCCCCGATTACAACGTGAAGTACAACAAAGGGATCGACAACATCCAGAAACATGGGAGGACGATGGAGAAGCTCAATGCGCTCGAAGGAGCGAAAGGCAGGGAGCAGATGCGGCAGGAGGTGAATTCCGGGAGCATGGGGGGAAGGCAGGCTGAAAGCCTTCTGGGCGAAGCCGGCGCGGAGTCAGTACGGAAATACACGGGCCTTGGTGGGCGTGATAAGGAATCGGTGGAGCGTGGGAATGTGTTAACGCCAAAGAAGAAGTAGCCCGTGGTTGACCAGTTTTGCTCGTCGTTATAGGTTAATAACAACAACATTTATCGCGGACATCACCCTGTGTTTTGATTCAACTGGGTGAGGAAACAGCGGAGGTGAATAACATGGAAGTTCTGAAGAATTTGCTAACTGGCCTGCTGGCTGGTGATCTGGGCCTGTGGTTTCTGGTCGCTATCGTGGCTATGGTCGCTTGGGTGGTAGCTGATGCTGTAATTTTGGCGAGGCGTGCACCAAGTAGATTGTGCTGCAATAGTGACGATGAACAGCTATGGAATGGTGAGACCGATATAAACATCGGCATTGGTATCAAGGGGAGGTAACACTATCTTCAATCGCTTTGATGGATGTGACTAAATTTCTTCTGGCCATAGTCCTATGACGGCTCCACACCAGGCCTGACAAAAATGCTTACCTGGATCATTGCTACCCTTGTTTTCCTTGCCCTGCTTGCCTTCCCGCCCACACGATCGGTGATGGCTTGGTTCCTTGATGTGCCAGGGAAGTTGCTTTTTCAGTGGGTGCTGTTCTTGGTTTTGCGACTGTTTCAGGCGCACATGGTTGTGGTACGCAACCTGCTGTTGCCACGTGCAGCCATTTTCCCAACATTGGAGAGCAAGGATCGAGTGAGGAGGGAGTGACATTCTGCACCAATGCCTGCTTCTCAGCGGGACGCTGACTTCCCTGCTTGGCCTGTTACGGGGATCTATCGGCAAACTGCCTCCGCTCGTCCTTGCTGCAGAGCCGCCACCTGAGCGGCTGCTGCACTTCGAGACCAGCCAGATCGCCAATTCCCGCTGATCGGCCTAAGCTGACTGTGGGATTTACTCAAAACATGACGGCTCAGTGACTTAAAGCGGTCCTACCAGGCGTCTACGGAAGCTGGGCTGATTCAGAATGAATTTCGTCGTGCTTATTCATCGTCCTCATCTTCTTCGGGGATGTCGTCGATGTAAAGCATGATTACCTTGTAACCATCATTTTGGTACAAGGTTTGCTCCAGAATTCTGTCTGGCAAGCTAGGACCTCGCTCATCAGACAGCCAGACTATCCCATCAAGCTCTTCCATCTCTCCGATTCCGTCGCCGTTGTCTCGGGACGACGACTGCTTTGGAAGCGGCTGGCCTTTTCTGACATTGAGTAGGTAAGGAAACTCAGAACCCTTCGCCCAATATCTGACGGTGTCCTTATGTGAGAAAACGAATGCCACCGGATAGTCAGAAAGATTCAAAAATCTGCGTGTTGTGGCTTCGATGCTTGAGTCAAAGTGTGCCGCCAGCTTAACTACCTGCTCGATATCTGGCTCTCCGGCTGCCCGCTGTAATTTCTTGAACGCTGCTGTAGGCATCAATAATTCCGATGCAAAAGCGTTGGCTTCTGCTTCCATTTCAATGCCCCTAGCGGAGCTAGGAACAGCAGACGAGTCTCGTATGTTTTCGGAAGTGCAGGAAAACTCAAGCTGCCGATGCCACGGGAGCAGGTAGTGGCCTAGCTCGTGCCCGATGGTGAATCTGCGGCGTTGCGGGTTTGCATTCGCCTTCACCAGAATGATCCCCTGAGATTTCTCAGGATTGGTCATGAGCATTCCCTCGAAGCCCTCGGTGACTAACTCCCCAATGCGCTGGATGCCGGCAACCTCTGCCAATTCTTCGAGTGGAATCGGATAAGGCATGTTCGGATTCTGGCGCAGAATTTCATCAACGATTTCGACCGGCCGGACCTTACCATCCAGCTCCATCAAGTCGAGGGAAATGCTCGAAGTCACTATTTCTTGCCCTTCAAAACTTCCATCATTTGCTTGAGTGTTTCTTGGTCTCGATGGTCGAGCGACTTTAAATCTCTGTAGAACACCATCGCCTCATCATCGGCTGTCGTTCCTTCACGGTTTGGGTCGATGAGGTAGTCCACGGTAACTTTGAAGTGGTCTGCAAGTTTTCGTAGCAGATCAGCCGAAGGGTTCGAACTCTTGCCTTTCTCAAGCTCCCATATATGCGTTTTTGTTACGCCTACGATGTCTGCTGTCTGTTGCAGCGACTCTCCCTTTCTCATGCGAAGCTCATTGAGTTTGGCTCCGAGGGACATGACATTACTCCTGTGTCTTGCGTTAGAGCTAACCCCCGCCAGCCGGGAGCGCACTCCGTAAGATACACCCGAACAAAAATGTTGAACAGGGGTTGAACTTTTCAAGCGTTAGGTATATCTTACGATTGTGGGGTGACAAATACGGACGCCCATCCACCTGTTCTGGAGATTGAAATGACGAAAAGAAATCAACATGTAGTGCCGCATGATGGCGGTTGGGCAGTAAAGGGCGCTGGCTCAGAACGAGCGACTGTGGTCGTCGACACACAGAAGGAAGCCATTGACCGTGCGCGTGATATTGCTCGGAACCAAGGCACCGAATTGCTTGTTCATGGCCGTGATGGACGTATTCGTGAGCGTGATAGCCACGGTGGCGATCCGTTTCCCCCAAAGGGATAAACATGAACAGCAGCAAAAACATTATCCAGTGATGAAAGGCAAATCATGACTCAGCAAGAACACAAGCCGCACGAGGATTTCCAGATTTTCGTGAACACCAACCCCTATAAAGTGCCGGGACCTCGTATCGCCTTCGAGCAGGTTCTGGCACTTGATAACATTCCGACCGGTGGTACGGACCTCGGTCTGTTTGATGTTAGTTGGAAGCACGGCAACAATGTAGGCACCCTGACTCCGGGCCAGTCCGTGGATTTGCAGAATGGGATGAAGTTCGATGCAGGCAAATCAAACCGCTCCTAATCCAGATTTGCAGCGCCTGGTCGATGATGGCTTTCACGTTAGTCGTGAAGGCCAGCACTTGGTCATCCATCGCGTTCCATATGTAACCAAGGATCGCACGGTCGACTATTGCTCGCTCATTTCGACTTACTGCGAGCACGAAGTCGCAGCGGGACAGATTACCGATCACACGGTGTTTGTTGTTGGTGAGATACCTTATAGAGACGATGGGGTCTCACTGGAGGCAGCTATGGTCGCTAATTCCAGCAAGCAGATCATCGCGGGCCGGTCGGTAGGGTGCCAACTTTCATACAAGACGGAACCGCTCGGCGCCATGTTGGCCAATTACTGTAGCAAGATGACGCATTACGTGCGCAAACTAGGTAGTTATGTTGAGGCCATCGATGCCTCTGCCAATGTGCGTGGGATTGGTAGTTTCTCTGCGCGGACGGTGCCTTCCGTTTTTCATTTTCCTAACGGTAGCAGTGCTCGTGCGGGACTAGAGGCATACGAGCAGAAACTGGAACTACAGAAGGTCGCAATTGTTGGCCTTGGCGGTACAGGTTCATTTCTTCTAGATGGGTTGGCCAAAACACCGGTGAAGGAAATCCTTCTTTACGATCACGATATCTTGGAACCGCATAACGCCTTCCGTTTTCCTAGCGCACTACCCATGGACATCGTGTTCAGCCGGAAAAAGAAGACCGATATACTGGCGGACATCTACAGCCAATTCCGCTCAGGGGTAATTAGTCATCCGGAGCGAGTCACTGAAGCAAACGTGCACGAGCTAGATCATTGCCAATTTGTCTTCATTGCTGTCGATCATGGTCCCTCTCGAGATCTCGTCGCTCGGCACTTGGTTGCACGAGGCATACCGTTTATTGATGTCGGTATTGGGATCGACAAGAGAACTGACACGCTCAAGTTGCACGCCCGAGCGCGCGTTACACTGATTACACCGAGTACCGCACACTTGATCGATACACTCCCAGTTGCCGACGATGCGGATGAAGCGGTTTACGGCAATATCCAACTATCCGAGCTTAACGCGCTTAATGCTAATTTGGCCCTTATCCGGTACAAACAGCACCTGCAGTTCTTTACCGATGAAGTAAATCCTAGCGTAATAAATTACAAATGCTCTTGGAGTCAGTGCGTCACACAATGAAGACCAAAGCCATTAGGCCTGAGTTTGTCACGCAGTTCCCTGCTGTCTTTGAGCAGGGGGTGCTCTACATCAGCGAAGAATTCGAAACGGCTGGACACTTGTGTTGTTGCGGCTGCGGGGAAAAGGTCATAACACCGCTGAATCCGGCTAAGTGGCGATTACGCAAGGAAGGGCGCACCGTCAGCCTATCACCCTCGATCGGTAACTGGAACTATGCCTGCAAGTCGCACTACTTAATTACCAAAAACAAAGTGATTGAGGCTGGCCAGTTGGATGCCGCAAAAATCAAAACCGTGCAACGCCGAGATAGGCGAGATATGGATCGTTACGTTTCTATAGTCAATGCTCGTGCAGGCCAATCGACTGAAAAGGCTCCAGAACCGCCGACAAAAGTGGTACCGGAGAAAAGCCTCTTTTCTGAACTCGTCACGTTCTTGAGGAACTGGTGGAAAACATGAAGGGGCGACTAAGTTATCGCCGCCGGTGCCGGGAATAGCCTCAGGCTAATATGTTCGCCCAATTGTCTGGGAGGTGGTTGATGAAGGTTGCTCTTCGGCAGGTTCAAGGCCCATGGGACGCGTGTTGGATACTGGACAAGCATACGCTCAACAGTCAATACCTCGGCGATGACGCCTACGGGCACCCGAGGTTCGAGACAACGCGCACCGAGGTTGGCGAAGCGACCTATCAACTGAAATACAAGCACGACTGGGATCAGGTGCACCCGCTTGCCCAGGCTATCGCAGATCACATATTCCCGAAGCTTGACAACGTCGGCTTCATCCTACCCATGCCCGCCACCGCTGTCAGGCCACGACAACCGGTTGCAGAAGTGGCCGAAGCACTGGGTAAGATTGTTAACACGCCAGTGTTTATGGACACGCTGCGCAAAGCGAGCAACGGTAAATCCCTCAAGGACCTCCATACGAAGGAAGAGAAAATCGACGCTATCGGCGACAGCATCACCGTGAACAACCAGATCACAAACGAAGGCGCTTGGAATGTCCTAGTTGTGGATGATCTGTACCACACTGGAGCTTCTATGGAGGCTGCGTGTAAAGTCTTGCGTCTGTACCCGAAGGTCAAGAAGATCTACTTTTCCGCCCTGACCTGGAGATAGATAGTGGGAACGACCGTCTTCATAGCTGGATCGATGAATATCAAAAACCTTGATGCCAAGGTCATAGAGCGTATCGACAACATAGTTTCAAAGGGCTTTGACGTGGTCGTGGGCGATGCGGACGGTGCCGACACCTCCATACAGCGGCACCTATTCAGCCTGGGTGACGCGAAGACCACGGTGTTCTGCAGTGGAAGTCGACCGCGCAACAACGTTGGAGACTGGCCAATCCACGTCGTTGAGACCACTCACGCGGAGGGTACTCGTGCGTTCTTCACTGCCAAGGACATCAAGATGGCTGAGGCAGCTGACTACGGCCTGATGATTTGGGACACCAAGAGTACGGGCACCTTGAGCAACGTGCTTGAGCTCCTTGCACGCAAGAAGAAGTCTGTCGTGTTTGTCAACAAGGCCAAATTGTTCAAGAACGTCGGCGATGTGAATCAGCTTGAGGAACTGGTCGCTTACATGTCAGAGGTGGCTAGGCGCAAGGCCGAAGACAAGATTAAGCTCACGGAGCGCATCGAGGCATTGAAGCACGAGCAGGTGCAGGTGCAGTTGTTTGCATAGGCGATAAGCAATCGTTCCGAAGGAACTATGGCCCACGCCCGCTTACCTCTTCATTGCCGACGTAGACGGCTTCGATTGCCAAAGTCCGTTCAGGCCGAAGGGGAGCCAGTCAGTTGTTGCTCTGTGCGACCGCTCTAATCGGTTACCTGCCTGAGAACCGCCAAAGCGGCGAATGACTCCAGGGGCCGCACGTCAAATATCTCAGTTTCCAACGTGATCAGACTGCATTGGCCACAACACGCAGATAGCCTCGTTGTGATTGCTGGTGATCTGGTTTCTTACACTCCGCTGCAACACCTACTCCTCCTTGAAACCTGTGCTCGGCATCCGTCGAGCTCAACCATCGTGTCCGACTAGGGACACAACTTCAAGGAGAGCACCATGGGCATCACTAACACCACCAACGAAGTTTCCAGCACTAATGTTCGCTACAGCGCCTTTCTCGGGATGCTGTACGTCAGCAGTGCGGAGAACGAGGCCCTTATCAAGGAAGCCAAAATCCATGCTGGAGGCGAATCGGAAGTCAAGAAGGGCTTCCAGGGCAACAAGGGAGATTCCCCTTCAGCCAAGGCCATAGCCCTCCTTCGCGAGAAGGGCGTCACACCCTGCAAGGTCTCTGGCGTTTTAACCAGCGCTCGGGTTATAGAGCGGGATGTTGAAGGTCGTAAGACCCCGTACCTGAACGTGTCGCTCAAGGACGAGGACGGTCGCTATTACATCTCAATTGCCTTGGCCCAGTCCGGCGCCCAAATGCTGGCCCGCAAGATGGTGAACGCTGAACCCGGTGTCGAAACCGAGATCATGATGTTCGCCACCTACGGCCAGAAAGAGGGGGCTTCCCGTGCGTATGCCAACCACGGTGCCACCGTGCGCCAGCATGGCAAGGAAGTAGTCTCGCTTGATCCAAAGGACAGCCTTGTGCCACAAGTCAACGCGGCGACGAAGGCCCTGAAGGATGCAGGCGTGGACGACAAGGAAACCATCGGCAAGCGTCGCCAGGCGGTCGAACTTCAGTTCCATCTTGGTCTCATGACCGAGGTCGAGAAGAAGTTCACTGACTTCTATGCCAGCCGGGAGATTCCCGCCAATGGTCACGACGCTGGAACGGATGAGGTTCCTTTCGATGACGATGATGGTGATGGGATCCCGTTTTAGATCCCTGAATCCTGTACTACCCCGATCCCGCCTGGTCTCTGACCGGCGGGGTTTTTTTGTCTAAACATCGCCTGGGAAACCGCATATAATCTAGCCGAACCCATGCTATTTTGTTTAGACAAATATCGCCTAACTTGTTGATTATTAAAGTTTGCAAATGTGCATGGGGTGCAGGGGGTCGGAAGTTCGAGTCTTCTCGCCCCGACCAAACAAAATCAAGCACTTAGCAGAAAATAAAAAGCCGAAGAAATTCGGCTTTTTCCATTTTGGAGCGAACGTGGGAACATTATTCAGGCTTGTTCCCAAATCTGCTTCCGCCGCTTGACCGCCATCGCCCATTGCGCGGGGTTAGTTCAGCCAGGCACAGGTTTTCGTCGATCTCGATCAGCTCGGTTAATAGGCGCAGCGTCACGAAAGCATGTCCAGCACACCCACGTGCCGTGAGCGGATCACAGGCGAGGGCAGCCAGCAGTCGGGCATCCAGATCATTGTCAGGAATGATCGTTAGATAGCGATCCTGGTGCTGGGCCACTGCCATCCCCTCCGGATTTACCATGGCCAATCTGTCAGACCGGCCTCATATCCTGAAGATATTCAAGGCGATCGATCAGCGCGGTCGATTCGTTCGCCGGCACTGCAACAAGGTCGGCTTTCCTTCCTGTTCTGTGAATTGAGTGGTCTTTTGGATACGTCTCCTCGAGGGGGCAAGAAATGACGAATGTTGGAAGCCGGATAGGAATATTGATGTACGAGCGGGATCGGTGCGACCTGTATAGGATTCACCCAGTTCAATCCTGGGCCGCACGACTCAAGCGCCGTCATCCCTCAACCCATGTCCGGCAAGCATTCCAGTCCTCCCATCCTCGCCGAAGGCCTGCAGAGCCTGGGCGAGGACGCATGGATCGAGGTGATCCAGAAGATGGACGAGGTGTACAACGATCTGCTCCAGTACGAGGTGGCGCTGGAGGAGAAGAACGCGGCGCTGGAGGAGTCGCAGCAATTCGTGTTCTCGGTGCTGGCGTCGATGTCCGACATTCTGGTGGTGTGCGGCCGGGATGGCCGCATCGAGACGGTGAATCACGCACTGGTGGCGTTTGCCGGCAAACCGGAAAGTGCGTTGATCGGCACGCCGTTGTTTGATCTGTTTGCAGATGCGGCCGCCCGTGCCAGCGCCGAGCAACTGTTCGCCAGCCACGGTCTGAAAGGACTGGCCGATTGCGAGCTGGCGTTGCGTGGTGGCGATGGCGGCGCGGTGCCGGTATCGCTCAATTGCACGCCGCGCTTCAGCCATCAGGGCGTGCAGGTTGGCATGGTCATCACGGGCCGGCCGGTGGGCGAGCTGCGCCGCGCTTATCAGGCGCTGCGCGAGGCGCACGAAGACCTGAAGCGCACCCAGCAACAATTGCTGCATTCGGAAAAGATGGCCTCGCTCGGGCGTCTGGTCGCGGGCGTGGCACATGAACTGAACAATCCGATCAGCTTCGTGCTGGGTAACGCGCATGCGCTGCATCGTTACGCGCAGCGACTGGAAACCTATCTCGCCGCAATTCATGCCGGCAAGCCGAAGGCGGTGCTTGCCGAGATGCGGCGTGATCTGCGCATCGACCGGCTGCTGGAAGACTTGCCGCCGCTGATCGAAGGCACCGTGGAAGGGGCCGAGCGCACGCGCGACATCGTCGACAGCCTGAAGCGCTTTTCCGCCGTCGATCGCAACGAAAGCCAGCCGTTCAACCTGATCCAGGTCATCGAGCAGGCGGTGCATTGGGTGACCAGGGCGGCAACCGACAAGCTCAAGGTGGAAATGCGCTTGCCGGAGGGCATTGGCGTGCTGGGCTCCGCCGGGCAGATGCAGCAGGTGGTAATGAATTTGGTGCAGAACGCCTGCGATGCCACCACCGATGAGGCGCAACCGCGCCTGGAGATTTCGGCCCGGCAGATTGGCGATCACGTAGAGGTAGCCTTCCGCGACAATGGGCCGGGCATCCCGCCGGAAAACCAGCCCCACCTGTTCGAGCCGTTCTTTACCACCAAACCGGTGGGCAAGGGCACCGGGCTTGGGCTGGCGATCAGTTACGGCATCGTCGAACGTCATGGCGGCAGCCTTGCGGCGAGCAATCTGCCCCAGGGCGGCGCCGAGTTTATTTTGTCTCTTCCCCTGGTGCGTAAATGAATCTGGAAGGTCGTATCGATATCACGCTGGAGCGCGGCGGTGACGCGCCGGTTGGCGTACGCGTCGAATCGAGCCGGCCGCAGCTGGCGCAGAAGTTGATGGCCGGACGCGAGCCTGCCGAGGCAGCGAATCTGGCCGGATTGATTTTCAGCCTGTGCGGCAAGGCGCAGCGGATTGCAGCCGAAGCTGCCTGCGAAGCGGCTCAGGACTTGCAGGCCGATGCGGCGACCGGATTGCAAAGGGAACAGGCCGTCTTGCTGGAACTGGCGCAGGAACACGCCTGGCGATTGTTGCTGAACTGGCCCGAGCAGGCCGGCGCGGCGCTCGGCATCGCCCCCGATATGGCCAGCCTGCTGCGTTTGAGAAAGGCAGCGGGTGATACGGCACAGTTTGCCGAGACACTGGATGACCTGTTGCAAATCGTCTTGCTGGGTGAACCCGCCGCAGTCTGGCTGGCGCGCGATCTGGCCGGTTTCGATGTCTGGCGCGAGGCGGGGGGGACGTCGGTCGCGCGGCTGTTTGCAGAACTGGGGCTTGCTGCGGATTTCGGTGTCAGCCAGGCCTGCCTGCTGCCCTCGCTGCACGCCTTGCCGGACGCGGCTGCGCGCGACCTGGCGGACCGTGCGCTGGCCGACGCGGCCTTCTGCGCGCAACCGATCTGGCGCGATGCGCCCGCCGAAACCGGCGCTATCGCGCGCCTTGACGGGCGGGAGCCGCTCGCAACCTGGATCGCAAAACGCGGCCGGGGCGCCGGTGCGCGACTGCTGGCACGCTTGCTGGAACTGGCGATGTTGCCGTCCGTTCTCACCCGGCTTGCGAGCGGGAGTCGAACGAACATGGTTCGGGCCTGGCGACTGGGCGACAATAGCGGCCTTGCCGGTGTCGAAACTTCGCGCGGCTTGTTGCTGCATGTGGTGCGCTTGTTTGAAGGCAGAGTCGTGGAATACCGCATCGTTGCGCCCACCGAGTGGAACTTCCACCCGGCCGGCGCCCTGGTGCAGGCCTTGTCCGGCCTGGCGCCGGGGGACGATCTGGCTGCACGCGCCGGTCTGGTAGCCCAGGCGCTGGACCCGTGTGTTGCATTTGGTATCAATGTGAAAGACGTGAGGTAGGAAATGCACGAAATGTCGCTCGCCGAGGGCATCCTTCAGATCGTTGAGGATGCCGCCGCCGGACAGGGTTTCAAACGCGTGACGGAAGTGCGCCTGGAAATCGGTGCGTTGTCCGGCGTCGAAATCGAGGCGTTGAATTTCTGTCTTGACATGGTGCTGAAGGACAGCATCGCCGACGGCGCGCGCATCGAACTGGAAAAGACGCCCGGCCAGGGCTACTGCCTTGGCTGTGGCGAAAACGTGCTGATCAACGCGCTCTACGATGCCTGCCCGAAATGCGGCAGTTATCAGGTGCAGGCTACCGGTGGCACGGAAATGCGGGTCAAGGATTTATTGGTCGAATAACTTCAGGAGTCTGACGATGTGTACCGTTTGCGGCTGCGGCCAGGGTGAAACAAAGATAGAGGGTCATGATCATGGGCATCCCCATGATCACGAACACGCGCATCCCCACGATCACACGCATGAGCACAGCCATGCCGACGGCAGCGTGCACAGCCATCCGCATGCGCACGAACACAGCCATGCCCACACGGGCCATGATCACGCGCACGAGCCACTGCACGACAACAACGCGCCGCACTATCACGAACACAAGGGCGAGCTGCACTACGGCCTCGGCCCCGCCCACGCGCACGCGCCCGGTCTGAGCCAGGCGCGCATGGTGCAGATCGAGCAGGACATCCTGGGCAAGAACAACGGCTATGCCGCCGAGAACCGGCAATACTTTTCCGAGCATGGCCTGTTCGCCATCAATCTGGTTTCCAGTCCCGGTTCCGGCAAGACCACGCTGCTGGTGAAGACCATCGAAGCCCTCGCTGGCAGCCTGTCGGTGGCGGTGGTCGAGGGCGACCAGCAGACCAGCAACGATGCCGATCGCATCCGCGCCACCGGCGCCCCGGCGATACAGGTCAACACCGGCAAGGGTTGCCACCTCGACGCGCACATGGTCGGCCACGCGCTGGAGCGCCTGAACCTGCCCGACGACAGTCTGTTGATGATCGAAAACGTCGGCAATCTGGTTTGCCCTGCCGGCTTTGATCTGGGCGAGGCGCACAAGGTGGTGATCCTGTCGGTCACCGAGGGCGAGGACAAGCCGCTGAAATACCCGGACATGTTCCATGCCGCCGACCTGATGATTCTCAACAAGATCGACCTGCTGCCGTATCTCAGTTTCGATGTCGAAAAATGCATCGAGTACGCCCACCGGATCAACCCCAAGCTGGAAGTGCTAAAGGTTTCCGCGACCAGCGGTGAGGGTATGAAATGCTGGCTGGCCTGGCTAACCGAAGGCGTCGATGTCGCCGTCTCCGCGCGACAGCAGAACGTGAATCTGCTCAGGCAACGGATCGCCGAACTGGAAGCGCAACTGGCGGCGGTGAAGGAATAGCGAAGTCATCGCTCCACCGCCGCAAATCGCGACGAAGGAACACGGCAGGGTGTGCCATGCGCACTTTTTGACATGAAATGGTGCGCACGGCGCACCCTGCTGAATCCGTCACAGCTGCCTGCGCCGGGGAAGCCTCCTCAACCGCCAGAGGGGAAGGCGAGACCGATATGCATCCCGGAGATGGGGGTGAGCCGTGCTAAAATCGCCCGGCTTTTTTGAGCAAAAAACGCCAGTAAAAACAAAACGCTACCCAGCCTAAATACCCGAGACACCCCCGCAATGGAAAACCAGTTCGCCAAAGAAACCCTGCCCGTCAGCCTGGAAGAGGAAATGCGCCGGTCCTACCTCGATTACGCGATGAGCGTGATCGTCGGCCGGGCGCTGCCGGATGTGCGGGATGGTCTTAAGCCGGTTCATCGTCGCGTGCTGTTCGCGATGCACGAACTCTCCAACGACTGGAACAAGGCGTACAAGAAATCGGCCCGCGTGGTCGGTGACGTGATCGGTAAATACCACCCGCACGGCGACACGGCGGTGTACGACACCATCGTCCGCATGGCGCAGAATTTCTCGCTGCGTTACCCGCTGGTCGATGGCCAGGGCAACTTCGGTTCGGTCGATGGCGATAACGCGGCGGCGATGCGTTACACCGAAATCCGCATGGCCAAGATCGCGCACGAACTGCTTGCCGACATCGACAAGGAAACCGTCGATTTCGGCCCCAACTACGACGGTTCCGAGCATGAACCGCTGATCCTGCCGGCCAAGTTCCCGAATCTGCTGGTCAACGGTTCTTCCGGCATCGCGGTCGGCATGGCGACCAACATCCCGCCGCACAATCTGAACGAAATCGTCGATGCCTGCCTGGCCGTGCTGCGCGATCCGATGATCGGCATCGAAGACCTGATCGACATCGTGCCCGCGCCCGACTTCCCCACCGCCGGCATCATCTATGGCACGACAGGCGTCAAGGAAGGTTACCGCACCGGTCGCGGCCGTGTGGTCATGCGCGCCAAGGTGCATTTCGAGGAAATCGAAAAATCGGTCGGCCGTCAGGCGATCATCGTCGACGAACTGCCGTATCAGGTGAACAAGGCCAATCTGTGCATCAAGATCGGCGAGCTGGTGCGCGAGAAGCGCATCGAGGGCATCAGCGAGATACGCGACGAGTCGGACAAGTCCGGCATGCGCATGGTGATCGAGCTGAAGCGCGGCGAAGTGCCGGAAGTGGTGCTGAACAATCTGTACAAACAGACCCAGATGCAGGACACCTTCGGCATGAACATGGTGGCCATTCTGGATGGCCAGCCGCGTCTGCTGAACCTCAAGCAGATCCTCGAAGCCTTCCTGCGCCACCGCCGCGAAGTCATCACCCGGCGCACCCAGTACGAATTGAAGAAGGCGCGCGATCGCGGCCATATTCTGGAAGGCCTGGCGGTTGCACTGGCCAACGTCGATGAAATCATCGCCCTGATCAAGGCTTCGGCAACACCGCCGGAAGCCAAGGCGGCATTGCTCTCAAAGGCCTGGCGCTCGGGCGTGGTGGAAGAAATGCTGGCGCGCGTGGCTGGCGAGGCGCTGGGCATGGATGCCTTCCGTCCGCTCAATCTGGCCGCTGAATTCGGTCTGCATGCCAATGGATATTTCCTGACCGAAGTGCAGGCCCAGGCGATCCTCGATTTGCGTCTGCAACGCCTGACCGGTCTGGAGCAGGACAAGATCGTCGGCGAATACGGCGAAGTCATGACCCGCATCGCCGATCTGCTCGACATTCTCGACAAGCCGGAGCGCGTCACCGAAATCATCGCCACAGAACTCGGCGAGATCAAGGCGGCATTCGGCGACAAGCGTCGCTCGGAAATCATCGCGAACGGCGCCGACATTTCCATGGAAGACCTGATCACGCCGCAGGACATGGTGGTGACCCTGTCCAACACCGGTTACATCAAGGCGCAGCCGCTCGACGAATACCGCACGCAGAAGCGCGGCGGACGCGGCAAGCAGGCGACCGGCACGAAAGACGAGGACTTCATCGAGAAGCTGTTCATCGCCAACACGCACGACTACATCCTGTGCTTCACCAATCGCGGCCGCATGTTCTGGCTGAAGGTCTATGAAGTGCCGCAGGGCGGACGCGGCGCACGCGGCAAACCCATCGTCAACCTGCTGGCGATGGAGGAGAACGAAAAGGTCAACGCCATCCTGCCGGTGAAGGAGTTCGACGAGAACCATTATGTGTTCATGGCGACATCGCTCGGCATCGTCAAGAAGACCCCGCTGACCGAGTTTTCGCGGCCTCGCACGGCCGGCATCATCGCGGTCAATCTGGACGAGGGCGACTATCTGGTCGGCGTCGCCATCACCAATGGCCAGAACGACGTCATGCTGTTCTCCGACGAAGGCAAGGCCAACCGTTTCGATGAAAACGATGTGCGCGTGGTCGGACGCGGCGCGCGCGGCGTGCGCGGCATCCGTCTGGCTGATGACGCCCGTGTGATCGCGCTGCTGGTCGCCGACAACGACGAGCAGAGCGTGCTGACCGCTACCGAGAACGGTTTCGGCAAGCGCACGCCGGTTGGCGAATACACCCGCCACGGCCGCGGCGGCCAGGGCCTGATCGCCATTTCGACTTCGGCGCGCAACGGCAAGGTGGTCGCGGCGACCCTGGTCGATGAAACCGACGAAGTCATGCTGATCACCACCGGCGGCGTGCTGATCCGCACCCGCGTCAGCGAAATCCGTTCGCTCGGCCGTTCGACCCAGGGGGTGACCTTGATCAATCTCGATGCCGGTGAAAAACTCTCCGGCCTGCAACGGATTCTGGAAACCGATGCGGAACTGGATGCGGAAGACGGATCACCCGACGCGGCGGATTCGGAGTCGAACGAGGAATAATCGCAGGACCATTTCAGGAGGATTCACCCAATGTCCACCGCTATCCTGTTCTACGGACCGGTTCTGATCCTGCTGGTCTATGGCGTGTTCATCTACAACAGCCTGGTGCGGATCAAGCACAACGTCGCCAAGGCCTGGTCGAACATCGACGTGCTGCTCAAGCAGCGGCATGACGAGTTGCCCAAGCTGATCGAAACCTGCAAGCAATACAAGCAGTTCGAGCAGGACACTCTGCGCCAGGTCACCGAAGCGCGCAGCCGCGTGCAGCAGGCCGGCGCGATCGGCGACATCCCGGCGCTGGGTCTGGCGGAAGGCGCGCTGCGCATGGGGCTGGGGCAGATTTTCGCGGTGGTCGAGGCTTATCCTGAACTGCGCGCAAACGAGCATTTCGCCCAATTGATGTCTCGCATCACCGGCCTGGAAGACGCCATCGCCGACCGCCGCGAGTTGTATAACGAACACGTCAACATCAACAACGCCCGTATCGAACAGTTTCCCGATGTGTTCGTGGCGCACCTGTTCGGCTTCGGCGCGAAGGCGCTGCTCAGCTTCAGCGCGGCCGACAAGAAGGACGTCGACGTCAAGGCCTTGTTCAGCTGATCGCCATGCCGCGGTGGCCGGGGCTGCGGCGGGGCTGGATCAATCCACGCGGACTCGTTTTTTTTCTGCAGTTCGCGCTGCTCGGCTTCGCGTTTTCGGAACAGTCCGGTCCGGTCTGGATGGCCGCATTCATTGCAGCCGCACTGCTCAACCTGTGGGGCTGGATCGACGCACTGGCATGGCGACGCGCCATCGCCGATACGCCGACTTCGCGTATCGCATCCGCCGCGCAAGGCTTTGTCGAACTTGTAGGCGTCGGCCAACCGTTGCCGGATACCCAACTGCTCAGTCCGTTCACCCAGTTGCCCTGTCTGTGGTATCGCTTTTCCGTGGAGCGGCGGCATGACGGCGAATGGCGGCGGGAAGAGCAGGGCGAAAGCGATCTGCAATTCCTGCTGGAGGATGCCTCCGGACGCTGTGAAATCGATCCGGTCGGTGCGGAAATTCTGACTACCCACAAGGAAACCCGCACCCAGGGCGATGAACGACACACCGAATACCTGCTGCTGAAGGGCGATCATCTCTATGCGCTGGGCGAATTCATCAGCTTTAACGGCGCCCAGCGCGTGCTCGACAGACGCCGCGACATCGGCGACCTGCTGGCCGAGTGGAAAACCGATCAGGCCGAGTTGCGTCAACGCTTCGACCTCGACCGCAACGGCGCCATCGACGACAAGGAATGGCAAATGGCGCGCAGTGCAGCCGAGCGGGAGGTTGCGCACAAGCATCAGGAAATCCGCAATCAGCCGACGTCGCATCGCCTGCAAAAGCCGGGCTCCAACCGTCCCTATCTGATTGCCAACCATCCGCCGGAAAAGCTGGGCCGCCGTTATGTCTGGCTGAGCGGTGTGCATCTTCTGCTGATGCTGTCCAGCCTGGTCGGGATCGGGTGGGCGATGCGGCTGTCCGGTTGACCGCGCTGATTTTCAGCGCGCCGGGATGGTCTTGATGAGCTTTCCCGACTGGCTTGTCCGCGCCTGAAGAGAGGGGGTTATTGCATACTGGTGGCTGGCGGGATTCGGCCGCCAAAGGCGCACAAGCGCATTGCCCGATTTCGGGTTGAAGTGAATCTGGAAAGGTCCGCAAGTCCATGGAACAACCCATTACCCTGCACTGGCAGTCGAAAGAGGCTTACTACACCGCCGTGCTGACGCCGGATCTGTTCGGCGGCTGGGTGCTGATCACCGCCAATGGCAAACGTGATGGCCGGGCGGGGAGGGTGCGGCACAAGCCGATGCCGGGCTATGCCAATGGAATCGAGGCAATCAATGCGATACGAAAGAAACGCCGCGTGGAGGGCTTTACCTTGTGCGCCACGGGATTCATGGGGCTGGAGGATTTTGATCCACGCAGCGCCGCCAATCGTGCTGCGGATGCAAGCGCGTTGATGCGCGTGTTTCGAAATCTGGCGATTCCGCTCGATCAGCAAGCCGTCCTGCTCGATGTCGATGTCGCAGCCGTCAACGCCTGCCAGGATGGCGCACCGCTGGCCGATGACTTGCTGCTGCTGGCGCGTGTTCGCTTGATCATGGCCATCCACAAGGCTTTGCATCATCTTTTCGCGGGTGCGTCGGATCACGCCAGAGCGTGGCTGCGCAGCCCGAATCCGCGCTTTGACCAGTCGGTGCCGCTGGACCTGATGCTGGCCAGCCTGGATGGTCTGAAGATCGTGCGCAGTTATCTTGAAGGCGAAGTGGACGCGCTGTTCGAGCGCCCGCCCGCGATCACACTGCCGCCGGATCGCGGTTGCTACGGCGTGGGAACCGTCTGAACCGCCTGCCGGCGTGATGCCAGCATCGGTGACAGTTCACGCCAGACCGTGGCGAGCAGGACGGCTTGCGCTTTTGCGGTGGGATGCAGGCCATCGGCCTGGAAGCTTTCCGGCGCGGTTGCGATTCCTTCGAGCAGAAAAGGGACCAGACGGACTTTTTTCTTTTTCGCGACTTCGGCGAACAAAGCCTGGAACTTGCCGGCGTAGGCCGCGCCATAGTTGGGCGGCAGCCGCATACCGACCAGCAATACCTTGCCGCCCTGTTTTTCCGCGAGTGCGATCATGGTTTCCAGGTTTTGCGCGGTTTGCGGCAAGGGCAGGCCGCGCAGGCCGTCATTGGCGCCCAGCGCCAGGACGATCAGTTGCGGCCGGTGCGCAGCCAGCAGCGCGGGCAGGCGAGTAAGGCCGCCGGCGGTGGTTTCGCCGGAGACGCTGGCGTTGACGACCTGATAGGCCGGCTTGTCGGTTTGCAGACGTTGCGCCAGCAGCGCAACCCAGCCGGACGCGCGCGGAATGCCGTAGGCGGCGGATAGACTGTCGCCAAAGACAAGAACGGTGGGCGCAGCCTGGGCTGCGCCGGCCAAACCGATAAACAACAGATAACTGAAAAATTTCATGCAACTCGACATTGAAAACCTCGGCAAATCCGTGCGGGTGGGGGATGAAACGCTCGACATCCTCGCCGATGTTTCATTCTCCGTACACAAGGGCGAGACCGTGGCAATCGTCGGCAGTTCCGGTTCCGGCAAATCGACGCTGCTCGGCCTGATCGCCGGGCTCGACCTGCCCAGCGCCGGTCGGGTGCGGCTCGATGGCGTCTCGCTAACCGATCTTGACGAAGATGGTCGGGCTGCACTGCGCGGCCGCAACATGGGTTTCGTGTTCCAGTCCTTTCAGTTGCTGCCGGGCCTGACTGCGCTGGAGAACGTCATGCTGCCGCTGGAACTGGCTGGCCGCGAAGATGCCGCCGCCGTCGCAGAGGAGCATCTGAACCGGGTTGGATTGTCGGCCCGCGCCCGGCATCGGCCGACACAACTGTCCGGCGGTGAACAGCAACGTGTTGCACTGGCGCGGGCTTTCGCGGTGTCGCCACGCATCCTGCTGGCCGACGAACCAACCGGCAATCTCGACGCGCATACCGGTGCGCAGGTCATCGAGCTGATGTTCGAACTGAACCGGGCGCAGGACGCCAGCCTGATCATCGTCACCCACGATGTCGCGCTGGCCAGCCGCTGCGGCCGCCAGTTGCGGCTGGAAGGCGGCCGTCTGGCGCCGGAGAAACAATGATCCTTGATTCCTCTGTTGACCGCTCATCAGGCTTCGAGATGCCTCATGAACACAGGCGTGAGTGCCTTCAATCGACCTCACCATTTGGGTGGCACCGCTACGCGCCCGATTACGGGTCTGCCAGGCCGTCTGGCCGCGTTGCTCCTGATGAAACTACTAAGCGAAGGACTAAGCCGCCAAAAGGCTGCGGCCAAGTCCCTGCTTATCCTTGCGGGGAACGACCACGCGCGTCGTCGCGCCTTGCCAGCCAGCCTGGCAGACCCGCACTCGGGCGCGTTCAACAGGGGAATCAAGGATGATCGCTCTCGCCTTGAAATTGCTGGCGCGCGAATGGCGCGCCGGGGAAATGCGCGTGGTGTTGCTGGCGGTGGCGCTGGCGGTGGCCAGTCTGACGGCAGTACGCTATTTCTCCGATCGTGTCGAACAGGCGCTGGGCAAGGAAGCGAATACCCTGCTCGCCGCCGATCTGGCACTGGTTTCCGATCATCCGATTGATCGCTCCTTCAGCCAGGCGGCGAGCGCGCGCGGCTTGCAGGTTGTTCGCACCACGACATTTCTCAGCATGACGCTGGCCGGCGAGCGCAATCTGCTGACCGGCATCAAGGCGGTGGAAGCGGGTTATCCGCTGCGCGGCAGCTTGCGCATCGCACCCGCGCTGTTCGCCGCCGATGCGCCGACGCGCGCCCTGCCGGCGCCAGGCGAGGCCTGGGTGGATTCGCGACTGGCGAGCGGTCTGGGGGTGAAACCCGGCGATAGCGTGGAAGTCGGCGCAGCGCGATTGCGCATTGCGGCGATGCTGACCTTCGAGGGTGAGCGCGGCGGCAACTTCATGGCGCTGGCGCCGCGCCTGATGCTCAACGCAGAGGATCTGGCGCGCACCGGCCTGGTTCAGGAAGGCAGCCGCGTGGTGTATCGCCTGCTGGTGGCGGGAGAGGCTGCGCCGGTTGCGGACTTCCAGGCCTGGGCCAAGCCACGTCTGGCGCGCGGCGAACAGTTGGAGGATGTGCGTGATGCTCGCCCGGAACTGCGCCAGGTGCTTGACCGCGCGCAGCGCTACCTTGGCCTTGCCGCGCTGCTGACCGTGCTGCTTGCGGCTGCGGCGACGCAGATGGCGCTGCGGCGATATGTGCAACGGCATTTCGACCAGTTCGCCTTGTTGCGCTGTTTTGGCGCCACGCAGCGCCGGCTGTTCGGCTTGTACCTGCTCCAGTTGGGCGGACTGGGTTTGCTGGCCGGCGCGTTGGGCAGCTTGCTGGGCTGGCTGGCGCAAGCCGGCATGGTTTATCTGTTGGGCGATGCGCTGCGTCTGGGCCTGCCGCCGCCCAGTTATCTGCCGCCGCTGCTCGGCGTCGCGGCGGGCGTGCTGCTGGTGCTGGCGTTCAGCTTGCCGGCCTTGCTGCGGCTGGCGCGGGTGCCGGCACTGCGCGTGCTGCGCCGCGACCTCGGCCCGCCGCACGCCGGCGCGATGCTGGCGCAGGGCGCCGGACTGGCGCTGGTGGCGGGTCTGCTGTTCTGGCAGGCCGGAGAGTTGCGCCTGGGCCTGATCGTCGGCGGTGGCGTGCTGGCGCTGATGCTGGCCGCCGCGCTGGCCATCCAGCTTCTGCTCTGGCCGCTGCCCTGGCTGGCGCAGCGTCTGCCGGCCAGCGCGCGCCTGGGACTGCTCAATCTGCGCCGGCGGCGCTGGGAAACCACGCTTCAGGCGATGGCCCTGAGCCTGGGCCTGCTGGCGCTGCTGCTGCTGACGCTGGTGCGCGGTGACTTGTTCGACAGTTGGCGCAATCAGGCCAGGCCGGATGCGCCCAATCGCTTCGTCATCAACATTCAGCCCGAACAGGTCGCGGCGGTACGCCAGTCCCTGAGCAGCCAGGGTATCGCCGATGTCACCCTGTATCCGATGGCGCGCGCACGCTTGATCCGCATCGGCGCGCGCACGGCAAGCCCGGACGATTACGAGGAACCTCGCGCCAAGCGCCTGATCGAGCGCGAATTCAATCTGTCTTCGCTGCAACAATTACCGCCGGATAACCTGATCAGCGCCGGTCGCTGGTCGGCCAACGAGGGTTTTTCGGTGGAAGAAGGGCTGGCCAGGACGCTGGGCATCAAACTGGGCGATGAATTGGTGTTCGATGCCGGCGGCTTGCCGTTGCAGGGCCGAGTCAGCAGCCTGCGCAAGGTTGAGTGGGATTCCTTCCGGGTCAATTTTTTCGTCATCGCACCGCCGGGCGAGTTCAATGCTTTGCCGCAAAGTTTCATCACCAGCTTCCATCTGCCGAGCGGGCGCGGCGAAGTATTGGCCGGACTGGTGGTGGAGTTTCCCAATGTCACGGTGATCGATGTCGAACAGGTCATGGGTGAACTGCGCGGACTGCTTGATCGGGTCAGCGCCGCCGTACAACTGATTTTTCTGTTCAGTCTGGCGGTGGGTGTTCTGGTGCTGCTCGCCGCGCTGTACGCGCGGCGCGACGAGCGCGCGCGCGAAATCGGCCTCTGGCGCACGCTGGGCGCATCGCGTCGTCGCGTCATGCTGGCGCTGGCGACCGAGTTTACTGCGTTGGGACTGCTCGCCGGCGGCCTCGCGGCGGGTGCGGCCAGCGGCGTTGCCTGGTTGTTGGCGGAGCGGGTATTCGAGTTGCCGCATACGCCCAATCCCGCCATCTGGCTGGCCGGGCTGGTCGGCGGCTGGCTGCTGGTGCTGGCCGCCGGCTTGCTGGCCAGCCGGGGTCTGCTGCGCGCGCCGCCGATGCAAAGTCTGCGCCGCGAGTGAGATGGCCGGGCTTATTGCTGGCATCATCGCTTTCAGGAGACCCGATTCTTTACTTAAATAAATTCCATGAACCTTCCGCCCGCCATCAAGCTGATCGCCATCAACCAGTTACGTCCCGGCATGTATGTCCAGGATGTCAATTGCTCGTGGATGGATCACCCCTTCGTCAGCAATCACTTCCTGATCAAGGACGCCGGGCGCGTGAATGAAATCAGGGCATTGGGGGTGCGCGAACTGTATATCGACACCGCGCGCGGGATTGATGTCGAGGGCGCGGGTAAAAGCGTTGACGACATGCGCCATGATGTCGATGCCCGCATGGTCGAAATCGCGCAGGAAATTCAGGCCGAGCCGGTACGGGTCGATCTGAAGCAGGAATTCGAACGCGCCCGGGTTCTGCACAGCGAAGCCAATCGCATCGTGCGCGGGCTGATCCAGGATGTCAGGCTGGGAAAACAGGTCGAACTCGAGCAGATTGAGCCGGTAGTCGAAAACATGATCGATTCGGTTTTTCGCAACCAGGACGCGCTGCTGCCCCTGATCAGGCTGAAAGACCACGACAACTACACGTTCCAGCACTCGGTCTCGGTTTCAGCCCTGCTGGTGTCGTTTGCGCGCGGACTCAAGATGGACCGAGCGATCATCAAGGAGATCGCCATCGGCGGGCTGTTGCACGATGTCGGCAAGGCCCGCGTGCCGGACGACATCCTGAACAAGCCGGCCAAGCTGACCGAAGCCGAATTCGCCAAGATGAAATCGCATGTCGTGCAGAGCATCCTGATCTTGCAGAACACGCCGGGCATCAGCCAGATCGCGCTCGATGTCGCTGGCCAGCATCACGAGCGCTTCGATGGCACCGGCTATCCGAACAAGCTCAAGGGCGAGCAGATTTCACTTTATGGTCGTATGGGCGCCATCGTTGACGTTTACGACGCCATCACCTCGGACCGCGTCTATCACAAGGGCATGGCGCCTACCGCCGCCCTCGGGCGCTTGATGGAATGGAGCAAATACCATTTCGATCCGGAACTGGTGCGTGCCTACATCAAATGTGTCGGCATTTATCCCACCGGTTCGCTGGTGCGGCTGGAAAGCGGTCGCCTCGGCGTCGTTCTTGAACAGCACGAAGACAAGATGATGAAACCGAGAGTGCGCGTCTTTTTTCACGCCGAGAACCAGCGTTATCTGCCCCCGGAGGTGATCGACCTGGCCTGGTCGGGGTGCAAGGACAAAATCAGCGGCCATGAGGATTTCGAGGCCTGGAATATCGATCCAAAGCGCTGGATTGGCGCAACCTGAGGAGTATTGAATGTCCGAATCCCCCGCCCTTTGGCCGCAGGACGGCTTGATCAGACTGTCGCACATCATCTATGGCCTGCATGCGCTGACGGTGGTGAGCGGCCTGCTGACTTCGGCGTTCATCGTGACCGCGTTCATTACCGGCTGGCCGTCGCTGATCGCGGTGGTGCTGAGCTACCTGAAGCGCGGCGAGGCGCGCGGCACTTTCCTTGAATCGCATTTTCGCTGGCAGATCCGCACGTTCTGGTATGCCTTGCTGTGGGTGACGATCGGTCTGTTGCTGGCATTGACGGTAATCGGCATTCCGCTGGCGTTCGTGGTGGTGGCGATAGCCGGTCTCTGGGTGCTGTACCGGGTGGCGCGCGGCTGGCTGAATTTGAATGATCGCAAGCCGATGCCGATTTGAAGCGACGGATTAATTCTTCGGACCCGGGGCGTCCTCGACTGTAAAGCGGGCCGCTGCGGCCGACTCGCCATGTGCAGCGTCCCGGACGGTCAAAAATCCTGGCGGATCTTCTCTTCGACCTCTTCTCCCGGTTTGCCGAAATAGAAGCCCTGCGCGTGCGAGAACCCCATGCTGATGATCATGTCGAGTTGAGCACGGGTTTCTATGCCTTCCGCGACCAGCTCGTAGCCGGCATCGATAACCATGCCGGCAATTTCTTCCAGAATCATTTTCTGGCGCGCTTCGCCATGTTCGAGCAGGCGCACCATGCTGATGTCGAACTTGACCAGATCGACCGGCATCGTGGCGAGGTAGCGCAGCGATGAATAACCGCTGCCGAAATCATCCAGCGCAACCAGGGCACCTGCCTGCCGCAACTGATCGATGTTGGCGGATGCGGTTTCCATCTGTGTGATCAACGCGGTTTCGGTAATTTCAACCACGATCTTGCGCGCGGATTGCTTGCGGACCAGGGTCAGCATGGCATCGACGACCTTGGCATTGACGATGCTGGGTGCGGACAGGTTGATGGATACGCCCTGATTGGGCGACAGGCGGCCCTCGGTCATGTCGCGTTCGACGGCGCGGATGACGGACAGATCGAACTCGGCATCCAGCTTTCGCGCCTGAACGATCGGAAAAATGGCATCGGGGCGGATCAACTCGTCATTCAGGCGGATTCGCGTCAACGCTTCGACATATTCCTTTTGCACCATGGGGAGCCGCATGACCGCTTGATAGGTGAGTTCGATCAGGCGGGAATCGCGGATTGCCTCGAACACTGCGTTGATCGAGCGATTGGCCACCAGCGCGTTGAGTTCGCCCATGCCCTCGCTGTAGAACACCACTTTCGGGCTGGCCGGCCGTTTTGCGGCATACATGGCCAGATCGGCCTGCTTCTGCAAAGTGCCAAGGCCGAGATCGCCGCGCTGGGAAGCGGCAACGCCGATGCTGATGGTCGCCGGCTCGCTCATGCCGTACTGGCGAAAGTCATGCGCCATGATGTGCTCCAGGCAACGTTCGGCGACCGTTTCGGCATGCAGGGGATCGGCATCGAGCAGGACGGTGGCGAACTCATCTCCGCCCAGGCGATAAAGCTTGTCCCCGGTGCGCAAGGCCGTTTGCAGACAACTGGCAATCGCCCGTATGACCGCATCGCCGACCTGATGACCGTAGGTGTCGTTGATTGCCTTGAAGTGGTCGCAGTCAAACAGCAGCAAAGCCGCCTGGCCCAGTCGGCGGTCATTGCCCAGGCCGCGCCAGTCTTCGTCATAGGCACGCCGGTTGTAGATACCGGTCAGCGCGTCATGGCGGGCTTGATCGAAGAAATCCCGGCTGTTCTGCTCCAGACTTTCGTGCAGCGAAAAAAGACGCTGGCGATAGTCGATGAAAGCGCGTCGGACGTTCTCCAGTTCCGTGATGTACAGCGGCGTAGTGAACAACCGGCCATCCGGCAGATTGTCATCGACCGTGCGCATGGCGTTGATTTCTCTTGAAAAAAAGCGCAGCGGTCGCACCAGCAGGCGTTTCAGCAGCCAGGTGGCAATCAGCAGGGAAGCCAGCACGGCCAGAGTGAGGCGGATTTGCGCGGCCTGAAACAATTGCAGGAAGGTCGCCAGATGGTCATTCGACAGGGTGTCGAATTGCAAATGCGGCAGGCTATTCCTGATGTCTATCGGACTGTTGCTGGCCAGGCCGACCTTCAATCTGCCCAGATCGGCAAATTGAAAGGAACGCTGGAGTTTCAGTTCGGACAGGAAATCGAACCTGATGCCCAGATAACCCAGAAGAATTGCCTGGGCCGGGTCGGCATACACCGGACTGAAGTAGTCGATCTGATGCCGGCCGGCGTTGGCGATGTAAAAAAACAGCGGCGGTTTGCCGGGCAGAAGGTTCGGCAGGCCGTTGGGGGCGCTTTTGGCCGACAGAATCCGGCCAGTACGGTCGTACAGAGCGACCGATTCGATATCGCTCGAAATCATGCCGGCATCGCGTACCCGGCTATCGCGCCAGACCGGGTAATACTCGGGAAACACCAGTTGCTGACGGGTTTCGTCCCATTGCGCCAGGGACATCGCGGAAGAGCGCATGCGTTGATCGGCAGCCGCCAGCGCATGGCTGACTTCCTGGCGCGCGCTGGCTTCAAGATTTTCGCGTAGTGCGCGCGAGGCTTGCTGAATCTCCAGCCAGAAATAGCCGCCCAGACTGACGACCAGAATACTTGCGGCGATGACGAACAGGAGCGCCAGACGCCCGATGCTGTGCGGTTTGAAGGCGAACTTCACTTCAGAAAGCCTTCACTTCCAGCAAGATGCGATCAAGCAGGTCAAATTCGAAATCTCCATCCATGAAGTGATTTGCGCCTTCGATGACGTGAACTTTTGCCCTGGTTTTATTCAGTCGTTCGATCCAGCTACTTCCCAGACGATCATCGCGGCTGCCCATGATGAAGGTTGTCGGCAGTGCCAGGCGACCCGTCTCGGCAAGAATTCGCGCGGGCGACCATTCGATGTAGGAAAGCATCGAACCCGGCGTTGCGAGAAATTTCTGGCAGAACGAAAACTGTTCGGTAATCAGGGACTTCTTGCCGGACTTTACCTTCGCGCGCGTTGATCGGATGAGTTTGTCGAGCGCTTTTTCATCAATTTTGAGGCGTCCTTCTACCACGCTGACGCCAATCAGCTTGCTTATCGGGGCATTGCGATGCCTGGATAGATAAGCCAGGGTCTCGACGCTGCCAAAACTATGGCCGATGAGCACGATGGCGGGCGCTTTGCGAGCATGCAACCAATTCACCCATGCCGCGATTTCCTTGATCGCATCGTCCATGGTGTGGGTATGAATCGCTTCGCAAGCCAGGCTCTGCTTGCGATGTGTCACCCCCAGCGTCAGCGTCGGCGCGAGCACACTGTAGCCGGCGCCGGCCAGGCCATCGGTCAGGCGATGGATGGTGGGAAATTCGTGAGTCTGCAAAAAGCCATGCAACAGCAGCACGGCTGGCTTGTCGGAATCGCCTTTGCGGAATTCGGCTCTGGCGGTGAGATTGTTCGAGATCAGCAGTTCGACCGGCTCGGCGAACGATGGCGCGACCATCATGGAAGTCGCAGCACCGGCCATAAACAGAAATATCCATCGCAGCATTGCCCACCCTCTCGATTGATTCAGCCCTCGGATAAACTCGCCGCATGGATCTTGACGAAATCTTTTCCCATGATGGGCCGTTTAATGGTGTTCTGCCGCACTATCGACCACGACCCCAGCAACTTGAGATGACCCGCACGATATTCTCGGCACTGGAGCGGCGCGCGCGGCTGGTGGCGGAAGCGGGCACCGGTACCGGCAAAACGCTGGCCTATCTGGTGCCTACCCTGATGTTTGGCGGCAAGGTGATTGTTTCCACCGGTACCAAAACCCTGCAGGACCAGTTGTTCCACCGCGATATCCCGGCCGTGCGCAAGGCGTTGGCGCGGCCTGTCACCGTCGCCTTGCTGAAAGGGCGCGGCAACTACGTCTGCCCCTACCATCTGGAACGCGCGCTTGCCGAGGGACGCTTCAAGAGCCGCGAAGAGGCCGGGCATTTGCAGTCCATCGCCCGCTTCGCGGCGATCAGCGATTCGGGCGATCGCATGGCCTGCGGCGAAGTGCCGGAAGACGCGCCGGCCTGGGCCTGGGCAACCTCGACACGCGATAATTGCCTGGGCGGCGACTGCCCGCATCACAAGGCCTGCTTCGTGCTGAAGGCGCGCAAGAAGGCGCTGGAAGCCGATCTGGTGGTGGTCAACCATCATCTGTTCTTTGCCGATGTCTGGCTCAAGGACGAGGGCGCCGGCGAACTGCTGCCGGCGAGCAATGCGGTGATATTCGACGAGGCGCACCAACTGCCCGCTACCGCCAGCCTGTTCTTCGGCGAAACCGTGACCACCGGCATGCTGCTCGACCTGTGCCGCGATGTGCGCGTCGAGGCTGCAATCAATTGCGCCGACTTCACCGATCTGCCGCATGCCGTCGGCGAACTGGAAGTTGCCGCCCGACAGGTTCGCCTCAGCCTGGGGCCGGCGCAAGCCCGCATGCCCGCCGCACGCGGCCTGGAACGCGGCGATTTTCGCGGTGCGCTGGATGAACTGGTCAGCGCGCTGGCCAGGCTCGACGCGTTGCTGGAAAGTCAGGCCGAACGCGCCGACGAACTGGAAAAGCTGCACACGCGTTGCCATGAATCGGCGGGGCGCCTGGAGCGCTGGCTGTCGCCGCCGGCCGAAGCCGGCGAGAACCTGGCTGGCGTTATCGTGCGCTGGCTCGAAGTCGCCACCCATTCCGTGCTGTTCCACGCCACTCCGCTGAATGCAGGCGAACTCTTCGCGCGCCAGATCGAAGACGACGCCCGCGCCTGGATATTCACTTCCGCCACGTTGTCGGTGCGCAAGGACTTTGCCCACTATCTGCACGAAATCGGCCTGAGCGATGCCGAAACCGCCGTCTGGGACAGCCCGTTCGATTACGACAAACAAGCGCTGTTGTATGTGCCGGAAACCATGCCGGACCCCAATTCCCCCGGCTACACCGAGGCCGTGGTCGAGGCCGCCTGGCCGATTCTGCAAGCCAGCGGCGGCGGCGCGTTCATGCTGTTCACCTCGTTGCGCGCGATGAATGAAGCCCACCGCCTGCTGCAAGCGCGCATGGCGGAAGCGGGCGCCGGCTTCCCGCTGCTGCTGCAGGGTGACAAGAGCCGCACCGACCTGCTCGACGAATTCCGCCGCCTGGGCAACGCCATCCTGCTTGGCAGCCAGAGTTTCTGGGAAGGCGTCGATGTCGCCGGTGACGCGCTGTCGCTGGTGATTATCGACCGCCTGCCGTTCCAGCCGCCGGACGATCCGGTGCTGGCCGCGCGCATGGAGGCGATGAAACGGGCCGGCAAGAACCCGTTCTTCGATTACCAGTTGCCGCATGCCGTGATCAGCCTGAAGCAGGGCGCGGGGCGTTTGATCCGGCGCGAAAGCGATCGCGGCGTTCTGATGATCTGCGATCCGCGTCTGGTCGAAAAACCCTATGGCCGCCGCATCTGGCAGGCGCTGCCGCCGATGAAGCGCACGCGCAAGCGCGACGAGGCGGTGGCGTTTTTCTCCATCGCAGCGGATGACAGCGATGCCCCGGCGGATTAGCCGATGCGTGGTGGAGTGCGCCGTCACTCAAGCAATTCTGCTCGGGCTGTTGAGTTTCCTGTCGGCGTTTGCGCTGGCCGGCGCCGAACAGCGTCTGATCCTGCAAACCTCTCCCCTGGCGGGCTTTCAGCATTACGCCGGGCCGTCGCTGTTTCCGCTCATGCGGGCCGGCGACAACCTCTCGCTAAGGCGAGAACCGGCCAACCCGCATGACGATAAAGCGGTACGCGTGGAATGGCGCGGCGTCCAGATCGGCTACGCGCCGCGCGCCGAGAATGTCGATCTGGCCCGCCTGATGGACCGCGGCGCGCAGATCGAAGGCCGCATCCTGCATCTGCAGAACAGCCGCGATCCGTGGAAACGGGTGTTGATGGAACTCTATGTCGTGCAAGACGAAGAGCGCTAATACATCCCCCGTCCGCTAAAATCGCGCATCCCTTCCAGCCGCCGCCCCGTCGTGAAATTCCTTGCTTTCGATACCGCTACCGAATGGTGCAGCGCCGCGCTCTGGGTTGATGGCGACTGTGTCTGGCGCGACGCGCATGCCGGTCAGAAGCATTCCGACCTGCTGGTACCGATGCTGATGGACCTGCTCGCCGAATCCGGTCTCACTCTGCACCAACTCGACGGCATTGTTTATGGCATGGGCCCTGGCTCGTTCACCGGCTTGCGCATCGCCTGCGGTGTCGCGCAAGGGCTGGCGTTGGGCGCCAATCTGCCGGTGCTGGGCATTTCAACGCTGGAAACTCTGGCCGAAGAAGCAGGGGAGGATCAGGTGCTGACCTGTCTCGATGCGCGCATGAACGAAGTCTATGCCGCGCTTTATCAACGTGAAGCCACGGCCTGGCGATGTCTCGCCGGACCGCTGGTGTGTCCGCCCGGCGCGGTGCCGATGCCGCAAGGGGAGGGCTTCATTGGAGCGGGTTCCGGCTTTGCCACCTACCCGGACATCGCGCAAGACCGCCTGCGTCGCATGGATGCCGGCTGCATCCCGCATGCCCGCGCCATGGCGCGTCTGGCCGCGCCGCGCCTGATGCGCGGCGAAGGCCTGGCGGCAGAAAATGCCGAGCCGCTGTACATCCGCGACAAGGTCGCACTGAAGATCTGTGAACGCTGAGTCGATGAACGCCGTCTTGAAACCCCTTGATTTCACTTTCCGCCCGATGGACCCGGAAGACCTCGACGACGTCATCCGCATCGAACGCGCCGCCTATCCTTATCCGTGGACACTGGGCAACTTCAAGGACAGCCTGGAGTCCGGCTATTCCTGCTGGCTGGCGGAAATCAACGGCAAATCCGCCGGCTACTGGGTCATGATGCTGGCCGCCGGCGAAGGCCACATCCTCAACTGCTGCGTCGCGCCGGACTGGCAGGGGCGGGGCTTCGGCCGACTGCTGGTGGAGCATCTGATCGAAACCGCGCGCGGCCATGGCACTGAATGTCTGTATCTGGAAGTGCGCCCCTCCAACACCGCCGCCGTATTTCTCTATCAACGTATCGGCTTCGAAACCATTGCCCTGCGCAAGGGTTACTACCCTGCCGACCACGGCGCTGAAGACGCTCTGATCATGCGGATGCTGTTTTGACCGGAAACTCGGCATGAGCCTGACTCGCCAGGACCGCCTGCAAGCGCTCGGCCTGTGGCCGACATGGCGATTGCGCGTGGCCGCACCGGTCGGGATCGAGCCGCTCAGCCCGGCGCAGGAGTCCGCGCCCGCGCCACTTGAATCCGCGCCACCGGAACCCGTGCCGCTTGCGGTTGTACCGAGCGCACCCATGGCGGCGACGCCCGCGCTTCCCGTTGTGCCGTGCATCCGCGAATCCAGTCCGATCGACGCAATGAACTGGGATGCACTGCTCGCCGAAATCAAGTCCTGTACCCGCTGCGAACTGGCTAAATCGCGTACCCAGGCCGTGCCCGGTGTCGGCGACATCCACGCCGAATGGCTGTTCGTCGGCGAAGCGCCCGGCGCCAACGAGGACCGCCTGGGAGAACCGTTTGTCGGCGATGCCGGCAAACTGCTCGATGCAATCCTCGCCGCCATCGGCCTCGCGCGCGGCAGCAACGTATTCATCGCCAACGTCCTCAAATCGCGCCCGCCCGGCAACCGCGATCCGAAGCCGGAAGAAGTCGCGGCCTGTCTGCCCTTCCTGGAGCGCCAGATCGAATTGATCCAGCCCAGGCTGATCGTCGCCCTGGGTCGTTTTGCCGCGCAAAGCCTGCTCGCTACCGACACCCCGATCGGCAGGATGCGCGGCCAGGTGCATCGTTATCGTGGCGTGCCACTGGTGGTCACTTACCACCCGGCCTACCTGCTGCGGAACCCGCTGGACAAAGCCAAGGTCTGGGAAGATCTGGTGCTGGCGCGCGACACGATGCACGCGTTGAAGAACTGAAACCGCACATCCACAAAGGAGTACACCATGCGCAAACTGCTGAATTCACTGGTCATGCTGCTCACAGCACTGAGCCTGTCCGGATGCGGATACAACACCCTGCAAGTGCAGGATGAGGCCATCAAGGCCGGCTGGTCGGAAGTGTTGAATCAATATCAGCGCCGCACCGACCTGGTTCCAAACCTCGTCAACACCGTCAAGGGTTACGCCGCGCACGAAGCCAAGGTGCTGACCGAAGTCACCGCCGCCCGCGCCCGCGTCGGCCAGATTGCAGCCACGCCTGAACTGGTCAACGACCCGGCCGCGATGCAGAAATTCCAGGCCGCCCAGGGTGAACTCTCAAGCGCTCTGAGCCGACTGCTGGTGGTCTCTGAAAACTACCCGCAACTGAAGGCTGATGCCGGCTTCAGAGACCTGCAAGCGCAACTGGAAGGTACCGAAAACCGCATCACCGTCGCCCGCAACCGCTACATAAAAACCGTGCAGGACTACAACACCACCGTTCGCTCTTTCCCCAGCAACCTGACCGCGATGATGTTTGGTCATCAAACCAAACCGAGCTTCACGGTGGAAAACGAAAAAGCGATCAGCACCGCGCCCAAGGTCGATTTCGGCGGCGGAGAAGGACAATCCTCACCGGGATACGATAGCGGCCGATAGGCGCTGATTTTTCCGGGCTGACAGGCTTCCGGCGTTGTTGCCCCGGCCATCGGGTTTGCAGGAAGGGCAAAGCACGGCGCACCCATCCGCGCAGTCGAGATTAAATGGCGCCGGGCCGTTAAGGCCCGCCCCATAAAAATCCAATAGTGCTGCCTTCCAAAGCAACCCGGCCAGGAAATAAAAAAGGCCCGCATCGCTGCGGGCCTTTGCTTTTTCTGGCTCCCCGACCTGGACTCGAACCAGGGACACACGGATTAACAGTCCCTTATTTATCATTTTCAACCATACAAACAACTCAACCATAAGACAATAAAATATCTAGTAAAACAGTCACTTGCATCTATCCTTTGTTTTGTATTGTATGATCGCGTCAAGTTGTAACGGATACACTGCGAATGTGTAACGGCTACAGTACGGCTACACGATTGACGAACGGACTAAGGAAAAGACGAAATGACTACGCTGACTGATCGTGAAATTCAGGCCAAAAAAGCGAACGGAAAGGATCAATGGTTTTCCGATGAAACAGGATCGCGTGGAACCGGCCGGCTGGTTTTGCGAGTGACTCCGACCGGCACCAAAGTCTTCTATTTCCGCATCACCAATGCCGAAGGCAAGCGCGAGCAAATACGCCTGGGCAGTTATGGCGCCACCGACCAAGGCATTACGCTGAAAGAGGCGCGCCGCCTGGCCAGCGAGCATTCCCTGCGCTACCAGGCCGGCGAAAAGGATCTGAAAGCCATCCTGACCCATGAGCAAGAGCAACTCGACCTGGATCGCCAGCGCCAGGCACAAGCCGCCGCTGATGCCGCCGCACAGGCCAGCGCCGGCACGCTGCAAACCCTGATGGACTTGTACGCCAGGCACCTGGAAGCAAAAGGCAAGCAATCGGCCAAAGACGTGAAATATCTGTTTGCGGCGCATGTAACCGGCGCCTTCCCTGTCCTGGCCAGTTCACAGGCAAAAACGGTTTCGTCGCAAGAATTCCGGGAAGTCCTGGCCAAGCTGACCGAAGCCGGAAAAGGCCGCACCGCCGGCAAACTGCGCAGCTACCTGAAAGCCGCCTATGCAATGGCAATGCGCGCGGAATTCGACCCGACCGCGCCGGCCGGTTTTCTCGATATGCGCATTGAAACCAATCCACTCGACCGCCTGCCCGCGCTGAGTCAATTCAACATTGCCCGCGAGCGCGCGCTATCCTGGCCTGAGTTGCATGCCTATGTCCGGCACGTTGAAGCCCTGCCCGAGAGTGGCACCAAGGATTTATTGTTGCTGTCGCTGTTACTGGGTGGACAGCGACCCGAGCAACTCGGGCGCCTAATGCCTGCTGATGTCGATCTGGATGGCGGCATGGTTTCCCTATACGACCCCAAGGGCAAGCGCCAGCAAGCGCGCCAGCACGTTTTACCGCTGTCTGATCGTGGCAAGGCGATAGTCACCCGCCGCATCGAATACGCAAAAGGCGGCTGGCTGTTTTCCAGTACACACGGGCGGGTAAAGATCAGGCCACAAACTTTGACCGCCGCTGTCGTCAAGATCGCCGCCGTGATGCTGGCGCAGGGCGCCGCCCGCGCTGATTTCCAGATGCGCGACATCCGTCGCACCTGCGAAACACTACTGGCCGGCATGGGCGTGAACAAAGACCTGCGCGCGCAACTGCAATCGCATGGCCTGGGTGGCGTGCAGCAACGGCATTACGACAAGCACGATTACATGGAGGAAAAACGCCGCGCGCTGAAGGCCTGGGAGGAACGTCTATTTCAGGTTGAGGCGCCTGCCAACGTGTTGCAGATTGCGAGGTCAGCATGAACCACGATGGAGCGATAAACGCCGCGCTTTTGGCGCTTGGCTCTACATTGACTGAGCGACACCCTGACCACGACCAAGCCGCCGCAGCGCGCTTTGTACTCCAACAAATCCGAAGCGGGCAATCTGAAGTACTGGCGCAAGACGCGACCGTCGTTATTCCGGCAAACGTGCTGCTGCAACTGCTGATTGACGCTTTGAAAGTCCCGGCACTGGAAGCCGAAAAATCCGCCGCTGAAAAGGAATCGACTGATCTGTGGAATAAATGGGCAGCCGTGAAGCGATTCATGCGCGAAGACGCACCACACAGCAAGAAACAAAGCATTGCATTGGAGAGGCTTGGATTAATCGGCAACGAAGCCGGGAAAGGCGGAAGTCGCCGAAACAATCGCGGAATCCGCCGCAACTATCGCGCGATAGCCGGTCACTACCACCTGCTGAGAACTGGCGGGCACCATTTCAAAAACGGCAAATTGATCGCGGTGGAGCCGCACAGTTTCATTGATGCAGTCAAAGTAATTGAATTTGACTACGAAATCGACTGGCGAGCTCTGGTGAAAGGTTGCCAACGCAATGGAATCACCCTTGAGAAGAAAGCCGATGTCTATCCGATCGACTAAATCGGCCAAACTGTCGGACAGTGTGTCCATGACTTTGGACTAACAGACAAACAGTATTCGTTTCCGTTGCAAGCAGTTGCAACCCTTTGAACCTCTCCAAGGAAACGGAAATGAATACTCAATCGAGCAAGCCATATTTTCAAATCCCGGAATCCGGCCCGGTAAGACCTGCCGAAGCCGCCGCCTATCTTCGGGTTTCTCGCTGCACCATTTACGAATGGGTGAAGGCCGGCAGGCTGACAATCCACAAGGGCGGACCGCGCACCAGCTATTTCCGAGCTGAAGAACTCCGCCGCATCACTGGCGAGGTGGTGGTATGAACCGTCCCTTCGACATTCCCCAAGCCATGGACGATCTTTACGATGCGAACGCCCTGGCCACTGCGGCGAAGGCCATGCACGAGTGCGGCGATGATGCTTGGCGCGTGCTGGATGTGTTGTCCGAACGCCTGCTGACCGTCATAAAACAACTCGACGCGCTGGAATTGCGCCAGCTGAAACAAGGCAAAACGTCCTTGAATTCCGGAGAGGTGGCGGAATGACCACGTCAACCGATTCCAAAGTCTACTTCAACGACCTGGGCACCCTGTTGTTTCAGGCTCGCGCACTGGTCAATCTCATCGGCCTTGCGGGAAATGAACACATCGTTTCCTTTTGTGTTGCCGATCCCGAATCCATTGTTGGCGGGGCATGGCTTGCCAATGATTTGCTGGCGCGGGCGGAACAAATCATTGCTGCGGAAGCGGAGGCGCGAAGAAATGCGGCGGAGGTCCAGAATGGCTAACCACCGACGCTGCAAAGGCGATGCACGTCGCACCCGCCGCGCCATCCGCAACGCCAAGCGGGGCTTGGTATGAGTAGCGCGAAAATATGCCGAAACCATGCCAAGGCCCGGCCTGGAAACAACAATGACCGACCTTCTGGCGCTTCGTCATTGGCCGCCGCCACCGACCCCAGGTTGCTGATGAAAGCGGCGGTTTTCGGCAATCGCGCGACCCGGCGCCTTGCCCGCAAGAATCTGAAGAAACTGGTGCGCAAGGCGGTTGCGTGATGTCGACTCGGCCCCGCCTACGTCTACTTGCTTACGCTGCTGAATTGGCCGCTGCCCGCCGCCGTGGACTTGTGCCAAGACTCTTGGGCCTTGGGCATGTTAGCTTGGTGCTGGGCTGGAACAACCACGCCACAGGCGGGCTTCACCGGCTGGTCTTGCCGCCTGACGCCGATCTGGAAGACATCGATCTGAGTTGTCTGGCTGGCCTGCATGTCTTGCTGACCCACACAGAAGCCGAATCAGCCCGCGCCGCTGCCACCGTTGGTGCCTTGCTGGCTGCTGGTGTTCGCCGTGTCGACGTCGCCAATCTCGACGCCATTGATCGCGGCGATGATCTGTCGCACGCCTGGCCGGTATTCGATCAGAAGGGGCTGCGACATGCCGCTTGATCTAGTGCCTGAAGCCGCTGATCAGAAGGCCGCGCGCCTCTCTTCCAAGCCTATCGATGCGTTGGATGCAGACGCCACTCATTACCGCATCGCGGCAAACTACATTGATGTGTTGACCAGCAAATCCGGCATCAAGCCCGCCTTTTGCTTCGGGTCACTTTGGCGATATGTGCCAAGCACAAAACTATGGGTCGAAAGTTCGTTGGATGCCATCGCCGCCGCTGTCGGCGCCGAATATCAGGGATTGAAGTTATGCCGGCGCGGTAGCGATTACCGCCAGATAGCCAACTTGGTTTCGTTTATCTGTGCCGACGATTCGTTTTTCAGTGACGCGCCAGCAGGCATTGCAGCAGGTTCGGATTTCTGGACAGTCACTGCTGAAGGGGATGTTGTGAGTGAGTCTCTGAGTGCTGATCACCGCCAGCGGCTGAAAATTTCATCACCCCCTGTTTTCGATGCCGAGGCGAACTTGTTTGGCATGCTGCTCGACAATGCCTTCGGAATAGGCGAAGCCGGCATGGCGCAGCGCGAGTTGTTGCAGATGGCCATGGGGGCAGCATGTATCCGCGTACTCTGGCGCCATCGCACCGTGTTGATGCTGTATGGCAAGACCAGCACCGGCAAGTCGACGCTGTTGGAAATCGTAAAAAGCTTATTCCCGGCTGATGTTGTTGGGGCCACCAGCCCGCAAAACTGGGGGTCAGAATATTACGTTGCAGCACTGGCGGGAAAGATGTTGAACCTGGTGGGTGAAATTGATCCACATACGCCGATTCCTGGCGGGGCGTTTAAGGCGGTTACCGGTGGCGATGTGGTTGAAGGTCGGCATCCAACACACCGGCCGTTCTCGTTTGTCTGCGATGCCGGGCATATTTTCAACGCCAACCGCTTGCCGCCAACCCGCGATAAGGATGACGCCTTCTACCGACGCTGGCGGATTGTCGAATTCAAAAACCCAATCCCTGTTGGCCAGGAAAACACCCGGCTTGCTGAGCGGATCATCGCTGAAGAACACGGCGCTGTCCTTGGCTGGTTGCTCGATGGCGCGGCCCGTTTAGCCAAACGGGGGGGATTACCCGAGACCGATGAGCATGTTCGGCTTGTTCAGTACTGGCGCGCATCAAACAACAGTGCCCTGCAGTTTCTGCTTGATGCTGAGTATTGCGAAACCATTGCCGGGCATGAAATCAAGGCTTCTGAAGTATTCGAATCCTATCGCAAGTGGGCTTCTGAAACTGGTGTAAAGCCGCTGGGCCGCAATGGCTTTTACGAGGCCGCTGAAGATGGGGCGGGCCGTTTTGGCATGAGGTTGTTTGTAGACGCAGCAACCAAAACCAAGCTGTTTTCCGGCGTGAGTTTGAAGAAATGAGCACCGGCATTACTGGCGTTTTGCCCCCCCCCCCTAGCCTATAGAAATAGGTCTTACACGCGCACATCACGCGCACATGCACAGACCACCCCCCCATCTAAAACGCCAGTAATCCCGGTGAATTCACGGGTCCTTCCTGGACTTTCCCCCTGCGGAGACGAAGCGGCGCGCTTCTTGCGCAGATTTGGGCGCTCTATGGACTTCCTTATTATGATTGAAGTTATCAATAATCCATGCCTTGAGGGGTTCGAATGATCTGCAACAAGCAGCAACTCGCCGACATTCACGGCGTTTCCGAGCGAACGCTGACAGAGTGGGCGAATGCCGGCATGCCGGCTATCGCCCTGGGTGGCGTCGGGCGCGGATACTCGAATCAGTACGACACCGCCGCCACCATCGAATGGCGGTTGCAGCGCGCGATATCCGGTTATCAGGTCGAGTCCGCCAAGGAACGCCGCGACCGCCTGGAAGGTGACCGGATCGAGCTGATGCTCGCCAAGGAAGCGGGTTTGCTGGTTGCCGTGGAAGAGGTCGAACCGCTCTGGACCACCGCGATCCTGTCGGCAAAGTCAGACCTGATGGAAGGCATCTATCGCCTGAAATCCGAGCTGGATGCGGCATACGGTGTTGATATCGACGTCGCGCTGCTGGAAGACCACGTCAATCAAACGCTGTCCAAACTGGCTGACCGCCCGCCATTGCCAACGGAATCAGCTTCGGATGAATTCGAAGCCGACCTGGTCGACACCGAAGAGGCCGGCGCGGAATGAACCCAATCCCGCGCGCACCTGCCAGATTGCCGACGATACCCGCCTGGCTGGATACCCGCGTCCCCGCCGCCGCCTTGGCCGCGCGGGTCTGGAAGCACTGGGCGCCACCGCCGCGCATGACCACCACGGAATGGGCGAACAGCTTCCGCTATCTGAGCGCGAAAGGTTCGGCCAGGCCCGGCAAGTACAACGCCGCGCTGACGCCCTGGGTCAGCTTCATCCATGCCGCGTTGGACGATCCCGCCATTCACAAGGTGGTGCTGATGAAAGCCGCGCAAGTGGCCTGGACAGATGGCGTCATCAACAACTACATCGGCAAGCGTATCGACCTGGACCCCTGCCCCATGCTGGCGATGTTCCCGACGATGGAATCGGCCAAGGATTACATGCAGGAAAAATTCCTGCCGATGATCGAGGCCACCCCGCGCTTGCGCGCCAAGGTCGACACCAGCGGTTCCCGCAAGAGTGGCAATCGCGGGCTGTTCAAGAACTTCGCCGGCGGCTTCTTGAAGTTGAGCTGGTCGAATTCGATCAGCAAGCTGAAGTCGACCCCGGCGCCGGTGGTCATCATCGAAGAGCCTGACGACACCAGCAGCAACGTGAAGGGCCAGGGTGACGCGATCAAGCTGATCGAGGAACGGACCAAGACCTACGCCCGCCGCAAGATCATCTTTGGCGGCACACCGTCGATCAAGGACGTGTCCGCGATTGAAGACGCCTATCGCGCCAGCGATCAGCGCAAGTTCTTCGTGCCCTGCCATGCGTGCGGCCAGGATCACGTCATGGACTGGGCAAACGTGCAATGGGATGAGTCAGGCCCGGAGGCCGCGCGCCATGAAGTCTATGGCCGCGCCCTTCCGGAAACCGCGCGCTATGCCTGCCCGCATTGTGGTGCGACTTGGTCCGATGCGCAGAAGAATGCCAACGTCCGCCGCCTGTCATGCAGGGCCACGGCGCAAGGCCGTGGCGTGGCGGGTTTCGGTCACCTGTCAGAACTCTATGCACCCTGGCATGAGTCGCGGATGCAGCGCTTGGTCGAACGCTACCTGGAAGCCAAACACAAGGCCGATCAGGGCGATTCCTCAGACGCCATCGTGTTCGTCAATTCCTGCTTGGGCCTGCCCTACGAATACGCGAAAGGATCCATAGACGAAGAGACGCTGAAGGGCCGCGCTGAGGATTACGCGGAGCTGGTCGCGCCGCTGGATGGCCTGGTGGTGACCGTGGGCGTTGATACGCAACACGACCGCTTCGCCATCATCATTCGCGCCTGGGGACCGGGCGAGGAATCATGGTTGCTGTATTGGGGCGAAATCTACGGCAACACCACCGACCGTTCTGATCTGGTCTGGCAGGAACTGGAAAAGGTCATCTTCGGACCTTTCCGCCACGAGTCCGGCGCCGAACTCTGGACATCCGCGGTATCGATCGACAGCGGCGACGGCAACACATCGGAAAACGTCTATCACTGGGTCCGCCGCCAGCATCGCATGGGCAAACACTACGTCATGCCAATCAAGGGCGACAGCGAGCTGGCCGGACAGAAGGAAATCTTCAGCGTTCCGTCGATCCGAACCATGGACCACCGCACCCCGACCAAGGCCAGCAAATTCGGGCTGAAGGTCTGGCGGGTCGGCACCAGCAAGGCCAAAGACTTGATTCTTGGCGGCCGCGAAGGAGCCGGCCGCATCCGCCTGGAAGGGCGTGGCCCGGGCCGCATTCACTTCTATGCCGACGTGCGCCCGGATTACTACGAGCAGATCACCGCCGAAGTGAAGGCACCCAGCCGCCGCCATGCCGGCAAGCTGGTCTGGCAACAGAAGGCCGGCCGCCGCAACGAGGCCTTGGACTGCGAGGTGTACGCACTGCACGCCGCGCGCAGCCTGAAGCTGCATGTCCAGCCCGAAGAGTGGTGGAATCGCCGCCGCGCCCGCCTGACGCAATCCGACCTGTTCGGCAAGCGGGAAGAACCCCTGGCCGTGCCGCTGGATGAACAAGCGCAAGAAGATGAGACACCCGCAAATCCACCACCGCCCGCACAAGCAACCCAGCCCCGTGTGGGTGGCCGTGTGGGTGGACTAAGCCGGCGCCGCTGACATGGCTGAGAAAACACAGGCCATGAACGAACCTTTGTTCCTCGCCGAACGCTTGGCCGCTGGCGATCCAGACCCCGAGGCCCTGGCCTGGCTGGCGAATGGCCTTCGGCGCTTTCTGGCCGGCGCCGCGCCGCTCGACGTCTGCTTGCGCCTGACCGCATCGAATCGAATCGCCACCCGCAACCGGGCATTGATCCGCGCCGCCGGAATTCTCGATGCTGACCAGCATCTGCCACCTTGGGAGCTTGCCGACCGATTACGCCAGGCCGTGAATCGCTTCGAAACCGTGACATGGAAACGTATCCAAGCCGGCGCGCAAGACCCGCTCTCGCCGCTGCAATCGGCCTTGCGCGATGCTTTCGCCTCGGGCGCCAAGCCGCTGACTAGTCAGCGCCGATTGTATGAACTGATCAACTGCCAAGCCGCCTGAAACTTGTCAGCAGATACCCGGCACGATGAAGCCTCGAACACCAAAGAGGCTCAAAGATGACCACTGCCGAACCCGCCGCCCTGCTGATCGAAAGCGGCATCCTTGACGAACTACGCGCCAAGTCCGCAGAGAAAAGTGCCGAAGAACGCGACCAGCTTTTAACCCAGCTTGCCGAACTCGACCGCCGCGAAGCGGTGGACGTGCCAAGGCTGGCCGCCGACCTGCTCGCGGCTGTTGAGCGGCGCCAGTTCCTCGATTCGCAGATTGCATCGGCAAACCAGGCCATTCTGGAAGCCCGGGTACCGCTGGATCGCCTCTCTTTTGAACTGAGCCACCAGCGTGACCGCACCACGAACCGGATTCGCGCGCTGGCTGATCCGCGTATCGGTAAGGCCATCACTTACCTTGAAGACCTGCGCACCAAGGTTCGCGCCTCGATCACGACCCAAAATGAAAAAGTGCCAGGCTTTACCGGGCCGCGCTTGGTAAATATCACCAATATATCCACTTGCGACGCCGCGCAGGATGTCTTGATCAAGGCCCGCCGCAAACTTGAAGCCTTGCAGACGGCGCCGATGCCGGATGGCCCTGAGCTACCCATGCAGGCGATTCTGCAACCCATCACGGCCGCACTGAAGCCGCTCCACATCTTTCCCGATTTTTCTTTTCTCGCTCAACCCGCGCCGGCTTCAAGCAACTGGCTCGAACGCATTTTTCAAACTGTAAAGGACAAGCAGCATGCATAAACACGACTTCCACGATCTTGGCGACTTCGCCCGATCTGTCCGCGCCGCCGCCAATGGCCGCGCTGATCCGCGCCTGATGGCCGCCGCCACCTATGGCAATGAGGCCATCGGCAGCCAGGGCGGTTTCGCGGTACCGCCTGAATTCGCTGATCAGATTTACGCCACGCTTGACGGCGAGCAGAGCCTGATGACCTTCTGTCACCAGTTTGAAATCGGCAGTAATCGCCTGGAACTGCCATCCGATGAGTCGCCGGCTTGGGGCGCTACTGGCGTGCATTGCAGCTGGGAGAGCGAAGGCGCCGTTCTACCGCAGCTCAAGCCGGAATTGAAAGGCAATGAGCTGAACCTGAGCCGCCTCAAAGCGCTGGTTCCTGTCACCGATGAACTCGACAACGACTCGCCGGCTTTGGCTGACTGGCTGACCTGGCGCTTCGGTGAGGCCATCCGCTGGAAAATGAACGACGCGATTCTGGATGGCGACGGCAACGGCAAACCGCTGGGCATTTTGAACGCGCCGGCAACCCTGACTGTCTCGCAAGTAGCCGGGCAAGCCGCCGGAACCATCCTTGGCGCAAATATCCTGGGCATGTACCAGCGCCTGCTTGCTTCGTCCCAAGTCGGCGCGGTATGGGTGGCAAACCCGGATACCTTGATCAATCTGGCCAGCGTCAATCTTGAGAACGGCGCCCCCGCGTATATCGCGAACAATGGGCAAGGCGCGCCAGGCGGGTATCTGCTTGGCCGGCCGGTCATTTTCACGGAAGCCGGCAAGGCCATTGGCACGCGGGGCGATATCGTCCTGGCCGATCTGAGCACCTACATCCTCGCCAAGCGGCGCGGCGATCCGTCCATCGCTCACTCGATACACCTCTGGTTCGACCAGGCCGTGAACGCATACCGCGTTATCTTCCGCGCCGATGGCCAGCCGCTGTTGAATGCCCCTGTCATGCTGCCGAATTCAAGCCTTAGCCGATCCACTTGTGTTGCGCTGGAAACGCGGGCTTAAAACATGCACCACCCCCCGACCAGGGAAGGCGACCGCCCTGGTGAAGGCGCCTCGGGCAGGATGCTTTTCTCCTTTTCGATCCTGAACGGCGCCACCTTTTCCCGATGAACGCCTCTTTTCAATGTATTCGTTTTTCAAGGCATCAAAATGGCTGACCTGGAAAAAACCGTAGCAATCATCTTCCGCGCCGTCGACAACACCGGCGGCACGATCAGCAGCATCGGCAGCAATATCAACAATTTCGCCGGAAGCGCGCAGAACCTTACCTCGCCCCTGGCTGACTTGGGCGACATGGTACTCAAGGCGAATGCGGCCATCGTCGCATTGGGCGCCAGCATGATTGGCGTTGCGATCAACGAAGCCGGCAAGTTCCAGACCAGCATCAACGAAATCGGAACTCTGTTTGGCGGCACTACTGACCAGATCAACGCATTCGGTCAGGAAGTGCTGAACTATGCCGGTGGCAGCGTCAAATCGATTGAAGACATCAACGGGGCGATCTATTCCGCCGTGTCGGCTGGCGTGGCTTACAGCGACTCCATCGCGTTCATGGCCGATGCGGAAAAACTGTCGGTAGCCGGCAAGGCGGGTTTGAAGGAAACCACGCTCGCGCTGGTCGGCACACTGAACGCCTATGGCGCCAGCACACAGGACGCGGCGAAATACTCCGACGTGCTATTCCAGACAGTTCGCGCCGGCCAGATTACATTGCCTGAACTGGCGGCCGGGCTTGGTCAGGTTACCGGCATTGCATCATCCGCCGGGATTCCGTTCGAAGATTTGGCAGCGGCCATCGCCGCACTGACCTCCTACGGCATCCCAGGCGCGCAGGCCATCACCGGAATCAAGGCCGCGATCAGCAACATCATCAACCCGTCAACCGATGCCGGTAACGCGGCCAAAGAGCTTGGAATTCAGTTCGACTCTGGCGCGCTGAAATCCAAGGGCTTCGCAACCGTGCTGGATGATGTCTACAAGGCGACAAGCGGCAATGTCGGCGAAATGACACGCTTCTTCGGCAGCGTCGAAGGGCTGAATGTCGCGTTGTCGCTGGGCAAGGATGGCGCCGGCAAGTTTGCCAGCGCCATCGAAGGCATGGCCGCATCAACCGGCGCAACGTCCGCCGCGTTCGACACGATGTCGCAAAATGCCGATTTGATGGCGCAACGCCTGAAAAACTCGGTCGATACCGCGTTGATCACTGCCGGCCTTCCGTTCCAGGATGAGTGGGCGAAGATACTCAAAGCAGTCGGCGAAATGTTCGCCGGCCTGACTGTCAGTTTCGCCGATGGCACGTTTGATGGCCTGTTCGCCTCGCTGGAAACGCTGCTGGCTGATCTGGGCGCCTACTTTGCCAAGATTGCAGCCGCCTTGCCGGAGGCGCTGAAACAGGTCGACTTCTCCGGCCTGCAAGCGGCGTTTGGCGACCTGGGCGCGGCGTTCGGCAGCATCTTCGATGGCGTCGATCTGACCACGCCGCAAGGGCTGGCCGAAGCAATCCAGTTCGTGGTCGACAGCATCGAATCCATGCTGCAAGTCGGTTCCGGCATCCTGGCGCAATGGGGCGAGTGGTCAGGCGAGATTGTCGCTTTGATCGAGAGCTTCAACAGCTTGAGCACCGGACAAAAGCAAGCAGCGGGCGAAACACTCGGTCTTGCGCAGCAGCTCGACATTCTGTTTTCAGCCGCTGGCCAGGTTGGCAACGGTATCGAGGCGATAGGCACCGCGTTTGAAGCCCTGGCCACTATCCAGATGGCGAAGTTCATTACCGGCGCATCGTCGGCGAAAGAAGCCTTGGCCGCCATTCAGACCGCATCTGCCGGCGCCGGTGTCGCGCTTGCCGGCGCCGCGCTGACCGGCGGGCTAGTCGCCGCCGCTGGCGCTGCCGGCTATGGCATCGGAACAGTGCTGAACGAAGGCATCGATCTGGTTGTTGAAAAGCTTGGCGGTGGCAAAGGTGGACTGGGCGGCTTGATCTACGACCTGACCCATGACACTGACGAACTCGGCAAGTCGGCATCCGGAGCGGCGCCAAAACTGGCAGACCTGGGCGATGCTGCCAGCGAAATTGGCGAGCAGGCCAAGGCCGGCGCCAGTGGAACGAAAGAATTGGCGAACGCCGCCGATGCGACAGCGGCGCGCGCTGACGACCTGATAAGGGTTTTCCAGAGCAGCGCCAAGACATTTGCGGATTGGGCGGATGCGCAGGTATTGGCCGCCACAAAAACCGGCTTCCTGGCTGATGCCGCCGACGCCCTCGCGGTGGCTACAGGCCGGGTCAAGGAAGCAACGCAAATCGCGTCAGATGGGCTTGGCGAATTCACGCAAGGCATCGGCAAAAGCGCCGCCGCCATGTCTGACAGCGCCAAGGCCTACCTGGACGCCGCCCGCGCCGCCGGCACGCTGGATCAGGCGCAAAAGGTCGTGCGCGCCGAATACGACAAGATCCACGAGACGTACACGAAAGCGGGTACGGCAGTCTCAGGCTACAAAGGCACACTGGAGGCGGCCGGCGCGGCAAGCAAGGGAAGCGCGAAAGACCTGATAGCTCTGACAAAAGTTGCAGGGGAGCATGAGGACAAACTTACTCAAATCGCCAGCAACGAGAAAATCAAGGTCATTGAAAGCCGCTTCAAGTTGAATATTGCAGAGGTTGAAGCTCAAGCCAAAGTTGCGGTTGCACTGATCGAATCCATCAGCCAGACCTACAGAGCCGACGTCGGCCTGATCGGCGACTTGACGGCGCAGATTACCGACGGCTATTCGTTCGCCGACCGGACCCGGATCGCGCTCATTGATGCGAGTAATCAGCGCGTCGAAGAATTGCACCAGGGGCAAATGTATTTGATTGGTGCGCAGGTTGATTACATGCGCGCCAAGACCGATGCGATCTCCGCCGGCACGCCGCTGGTAAGCATCAAGGCGGATGGCCTCAAGCCGCACCTGGAGGCGTTCATGTGGGAAATCCTCGCCGAAATACAGGTCAAGATGGCCTATGAGGGCGGCGACATGCTGACCGGAGGATGCACGCTGTGATGAATCCCGATGTTTTTGAAAACATGCTGACCCAATGCCGCGTCGGCGTCGATGTCTGCGTGAATCAATTGACCGGCCTGAATGACGCCGCCGCGCGCGTTACCTGGTCTCATGCCCGCGTCAATGAATCAAAGCTGGCGTTGAACGCGCTTCATCAAGCCGCCGCCAAATACCCTGAAGCCGCTGCCGAACAGCGTCACAAAGACGTGGTCGCTTCATCAGAAAAAGCCCTTACAGCCTGCATTGAAAACCACGAGCTGCATAAAGCGGTATTTGGTGAATTGAAAGCCCTGGCAAAGCGAAATCATGAACTCGTTATCAATGCACTGAATACGCTGAATGAGCATTGCTTGAATGACCAGCATCGGGCTTCAGTTGCCGCCATGCTGGCTGAATTAACGGCTTGCCAGGCGGCATTACCAGATTGACCAAGAGTTGTCCGCATTGCCGCTTGCCGGTGCGCGCACCGGGCGCGACCTTCGTCGCGCGGCATGAAGGAATCGTGTTCGTTTTCTTGATATGCGCGACATGTCAGGCCAGGTTATCCAGGTTGCCGCCTGGAACACGTTATCGGGCGCTAAATCGTGCGATAGACAATTGCGCCGATGATCCGGACCGATATGCGCACAAGGCATTCGGAACTGAGATCGAAGCTCAGGTATTCGCCGGCCTGGCCGGTGACGTGGCGACCAGCGCTGGAGTGGTCGCTGATCTGCTGCAAGGTGACTGACCAGTCTATAAGCTGAATTAATTGGCATTAAATATGCATGTTGCAAATATTGTGCCAATAGCTTTTGCTTATGATGCCACGGCATGACCCCCGCGCGGATGGCTGTGTTTGGCCGAACGCCGCGCTAGACTGACCATGTTCCTGGTTTTCCACAATGGAAGACCGTTTTCCTACGCGGCATCGGTGTTCTTGGTAGAAAGTGAAACATGCCCACGCTGAAAAACCTGATCGACTTCATAAGCCAGTACTCGACAGATCAAGGCATTCAGTTTCGTGCGGGCTTCACGCGCGAAATGGAGCAAGCCATCCGCAAAGCCTGGCCCTCAGAGCGCATTTACATTCCGCCGGAAAACAGCCGCCGAGACCCAGCCAGGACGGAAGAAATCCGCAATGCCGCGCGCACATTACCGACCAGCGTGGTGGCCGAACGGTTTGGGGTGTCGCGTCGTTGGGTAAACATGGCAACGCGCAAAAAGTGACAATTCGGAACTGGCCGACTTATTCCTAACGGCTACAGTACGGCTACACGATGGCCCGGAAATGAAAAAGGCCACTTCGAAAAGTGGCCTAAGTCATTGTTTTTTCTGGCTCCCCGACCTGGACTCGAACCAGGGACACACGGATTAACAGTCCGTTGCTCTACCAACTGAGCTATCGGGGAATTGAGAGGCCGCGATGATAAGTGGGGCGCGGCATCCGGTCAATATCAAAGACCGTATTTCGTCTGTTTTTTATGAATCAGGCGAGTGCCTGGGCGATGCGTTCGATGGCCTTTTTCAGGTTGTCCATTGAGGTGGCGAAGGAGATGCGGATACAGCCTTCGCTGCCGAAAGCGGAACCCGGAACCAGGGCGACGCCGAATTCGAGCAGGCGTTCGGTCAGGGCCATGTCGTTGGCAGCCGGCAACTTGCCTTCGGCGTGCAGTTTGGCGATGGCGGCGCTGACATCGGGGAAGGCGTAGAAAGCACCGCCGCTGTCGACGCAACTGACGCCGGGGATGGCGTTGAGCGCATCGACCACATAGCGATGGCGTTCGCGGAATGCGGCCAGCATCGGCGTGATGCAGGCCTGGTCGCCGTTCAGCGCCATTTCGGCGGCAACCTGCGAGATCGAGGTCGGGTTGGAGGTGGATTGCGACTGGATGTTTTCCATCGCAGCGATGATTTCCTTCGGCCCGGCGGCGTAGCCGATGCGCCAGCCGGTCATTGCGTAGGCTTTGGAGACGCCGTTGAGCACCATGGTCTGGCCGTACAGGTCGGGGCAGGCGTTGAGGATGTTGCTGAACTCGCCATCGCTCATCAGGATGTGTTCGTACATGTCGTCGCTGACGATGAGCACGTTCGGGTGGCGGCGCAGCACGACGCCGAGCGCGGCGAGTTCTTCCTTGCTGTAAACGGCACCGCTCGGGTTGGACGGGCTGTTGATGACCAGCATGCGGGTCTTCGGCGTGATCGCCGCTTCCAGTTGCGCCGGGGTGATCTTGAAGCCTTGTTCGATGCCGGCATCAACGATGACCGGCACGCCGTCGGCGAGGATGACCATGTCCGGGTAGGACACCCAGAACGGCGCCGGGATGATGACTTCGTCGCCCGGATTGATGTACGCCTGCGCCAGGTTGTAGAAACTCTGCTTGCCGCCACAGGAAACCAGAATCTGGCCGGCCTGGTATTCAAGGCCGTTCTCGCGCTTGAACTTGTCGATCACCGCCTTCTTCAAACTGGGCGTGCCGCCGACTGCTGTGTATTTGGTGAAGCCGGAGTTGATTGCGGCGATGCCTGCATCCTTGATGTGCTGCGGCGTATCGAAATCGGGCTCGCCGACGCCGAGCCCGATGATGTCCTTGCCTTCGGCTTTCAGCTTCGCGGCGCGCGCGGAAACGGCCAGCGTGGGCGATGGTTTGATGTTCTGGACACGACAGGAGAGTTGCAAGGCGAGCACCTTTTGTGAAACGCGAATGAGCAGGGCGAAATGTTAGGATTGACCGCTTTTTTGAGCGCGCGGATTTTAACTTGGCCGTCACATTTCCCAATAGCCCTTTTGCACTCCATCAACCGTTTCCACCGGCTGGCGATCAACCCGTGGCAATCGAACAACTGGTGGCGGGCATCGATCAGGGCATGCGCTTCCAGACCCTGCTTGGCGTAACCGGCTCCGGCAAGACCTTCACCATGGCCAACGTCATCGCGCGCACCGGCCGGCCGGCCTTCGTGATGGCGCCGAACAAGACGCTGGCGGCGCAGTTGTATGCCGAGTTCCGCGAGTTCTTCCCGGACAACGCGGTCGAATACTTCGTCTCCTATTACGACTATTACCAGCCCGAGGCCTACGTGCCGTCGCGCGATCTGTTCATCGAGAAGGATTCCAGCATCAACGAGCACATCGAGCAGATGCGCTTGTCCGCCACCAAGGCGCTGCTGGAACGCGAGGACTGCATCATCGTCGCCACCGTCTCGGCGATCTACGGTATCGGCGATCCGGTCGATTACCACGGCATGATCCTGCACCTGCGCCAGGGCGAGAAGATCGACCAGCGTGCCGTGATCCGCCGCCTGAGCGAGATGCAGTACCAGCGGAACGACATGGAATTCAAGCGTGGCGTGTTCCGCGTCAAGGGCGATGTGATCGACATCTTCCCGGCCGAACACGCTGAAACCGCCGTGCGCGTCTCGCTGTTCGACGACGAGGTAGAAAGCATCAGCCTGTTTGACCCGCTCACCGGCCAGGTGGTGCACAAGGCGGCGCGCTTCACCGTGTATCCGTCCAGCCATTACGTCACCCCGCGCGACGTGGTGCTGACCGCCGTCGACAAGATCAAGCTGGAACTGGCCGACCGGCTGGAGTTCTTCCAGAAGAACAACAAACTGGTGGAAGCGCAGCGGATCGAACAGCGCACCCGTTTCGATCTCGAACTGCTGGCCGAACTCGGCTTCTGCAAGGGCATCGAAAACTACTCGCGGCATCTTTCCGGACGCAATCCGGGCGAGCCGCCGCCGACCCTGATCGACTACCTGCCGCCCAACGCGCTGATGTTTATCGACGAATCACACGTCACCGTGCCGCAGGTCGGCGGCATGTTCAAGGGCGACCGCGCGCGCAAGGAAAACCTGGTCGATTACGGCTTCCGCCTGCCCAGCGCACTGGATAACCGGCCGCTGCGTTTCGACGAGTTCGAGACCGTGATGCGCCAGACCGTGTTTGTTTCCGCGACGCCGGGCCCGTACGAAAAGCTGCACGAACAACAGGTGGTGGAACAGGTCGCACGCCCCACCGGCCTGATCGATCCGGTGATCGAAATCCGCCCGGTCGGCACCCAGGTCGATGACCTGATGTCTGCCATCAATGAACGCACCGCTCGCGGCGAACGGGTGATGGTCACTACGCTGACCAAGCGCATGTCCGAACAACTCACCGAATATCTGTCGGAACACGGCATCAGGGTGCGCTACCTGCATTCGGATATCGAAACGGTCGAGCGGGTCGAGATCATTCGCGACCTGCGTCTCGGCGTGTTCGATGTGCTGATCGGCATCAACCTCCTGCGCGAGGGCCTGGATATTCCCGAAGTCTCGCTGGTCGCCATCCTCGACGCCGACAAGGAGGGCTTCCTGCGTTCCGAACGCTCCCTGATCCAGACCATGGGCCGCGCCGCCCGCCACCTGAACGGCACCGCGATTCTCTACGCCGACCGCATCACCGATTCGATGCGCCGCGCCATCGACGAAATCGAACGCCGCCGCAATAAACAGATCGCCTTCAACCTGGCCAACGGCATCACCCCGAAAGGCGTGGTCAAGCGCATCAAGGACATCATCGACGGCGTTTACAACCCGGACGCGGCGAATCAGGAACTGAAAGCCGCCCAGTCGCGCGCCAGGTACGAGGTGATGAGCGAAAAAGACCTGGCGAAGGAAATCAAGCGCCTGGAAAAAGACATGCTGACGGCGGCCAAGAACCTGGAATTCGAAAAAGCCGCCGAATTCCGCGACCGTCTGCATTTGTTGAAGAAACAGTTGTTTGGCGTGGAAGAGCACGACGAGTAAGGCCGGCAACAGTCACGGCATTGATCCGAATGCGGCCCGTATCCCATCGAAGCCCGCCATTTCCACCTTGATCAGGCAATAGTCGAGAATCGCCGGACAACAACTGCCCGGTCCGGTTGCGCTATTGAGATACTCCGATTCATGCAGTAAACAGAAAAACATATCGTTTTAAGGTGTATCAGGAATGCCTCTCGAAAATCTCCCCCCTTTGCTGCTTCCCACAGGAAATCTCGATAGCACTTTTTCGGGTGACGGTCGCGTGAGCATTGCAGTCGGGGTCGGCGCGGAAAGCGCCGAAGGCATTGCGATTCAGTCCGATGGAGATTTACTGATCGCCGGTTGGAGCGACGCGGGTTCCGGCACCCATGATGTCACGCTGCTTCGCATCAACGCCGATGGCAGTCTGGATACCGCATTTTCGGGGGATGGCAGGCTGGTCACGGCTCTTGCCGGCGACGACAAGGCGTTCGACGTCGCACTTCAGTCAGATGGCAAAATTGTTGTCGCAGGGGAAAGCCGGTCCGGCTTGTCCAGTGACTTTCTGTTGCTGCGTTACACCGCCAATGGCGAACTTGATACCGGTTTTTCCGGCGACGGCATTTTGACGACTGCGTTATCCAGCGGCGACGACACTGCCAGCGCCCTGGCTATTCAGGCGGATGGCCGGATCATTGTGGCGGGAGCCAGCGGGAGCGATTACGCCATTGCTCGCTACGACCCGAATGGCGCGCTCGATACCACATTCTCCCTGGATGGCATCCAAACCGGGTCGTTCGGCAACAACACCTCGGCGGTCAGCGCGATGGCCCTGCAGGAAGACGGCAGGATTGTCGTTGCGGGTTATGGCTGGAACAACGGAAGCTGGGATTTCGGCGTGGCGCGGCATACCACCACAGGCAGCCTGGACCCGACATTCAGCGGTGACGGCAAGGCCTTCATCTCATTTCGAGACAGCCCATCCTTTTTGCAGGGCATCAACGCCATTGCCATCCAGTCGGATGGAAAGATCGTGCTGGCCGGCTATGCCAAAGGCACTGTCGCCTCCGATGCGTTCGATGCAACCTTGATTCGGCTCAATGCGGACGGCTCGATAGACAGCGGCTTCGGCGGCGGCGATGGCATCGTCACGGTGAATCTGAGTGACTGGGACGAGTTTCATGGCGTACATATCCAGGCGGATGGAAAAATCCTGGCCGCCGGCAGGGATTTTTCAGGTTTGGGGAATGCCCTGATTGCCCGATTCAACCCGGATGGATCGGCCGACAGCACTTTTTCAGCCTCGGGCGTTTTATCTACCACCTACGGCTCGGGCACCTCCGCCGTATTCGATCTGACGTTTGCCGCCAATGGCCAGGCCATCGCGGTCGGCAGCAGTTTTACCGGGGCGAACGAGTTCGGAGTGCTGCGTCTGGCTGGAGAGATCACGGATCAGTCCGCGCTTGCCGGAACTGCTTTCAGCTATGTCATTCCAGCAACAGCTTTCCTTGATGCCGACGGCGACGCGCTCAGCTATACGGCAACTTTGGCGGGAGGCGCGCCACTGCCTGCGTGGCTGACTTTCGACCCGGCAACACGCACATTCTCCGGTACTCCCGCGCTTGCGGATTTCGGCACATACCAGATCAGTGTCAGCGCGAGCGACGGCCAGTCATCGTCCAGCGTGACTTATCAGCTCGAAGCCGTCAGCGACTTCATCGAAGCGCTTCGTAGCAACGAACATCTGCGCTGGAATGACAGCGCGCCCAATGGCACAGGGACAGTGCTCACGTTCAGCTTCATGCAAGCCGCGCCTGCCTACGCAGACGCGCTCGAAGCAGGCACTTTCGCCTTGATGAATGAGGCTCAGAAAGCCGCCGTACGCGACGTTCTCGCCATTTATCAGGAAATTTCCGGTCTCTCCTTCAGCGAAGTTGCCGATACCGGCGATGGCGGCAAGCTGCGTTTTGGAACCTACCAGCAAGGCGGCGTTTCGGATGCTGCGTATGCCTATTTGCCGGGCGAGCACCCGAGTTCCGGCGATGTCTGGGTCAACCGGGCGATGACCGGAAACGAGAGCCCGACGCCAGGCGATTACAGCTACCAGACGCTGATCCACGAAATCGGCCATGCCCTCGGATTCAAGCACCCCGGCCCCTACGGCGGCGGTATCCCTCCCTTCCTGCCAGGCGACGTGGACAACACCCAGTACACGGTGATGTCCTACAACACCACCCACGCCGATATGCTGTCCACCGGCATCTACCCCGGCACACCGATGCTGTTCGACGTGGCGGCACTCCAGTTCCTTTATGGCGCCAACGGCACAACGCGCAATGGCAACGACACCTACGCCTTCGCGACCGGCGAACTGCGCTTCGAAACGATCTGGGACAGCGACGGTCTGGACACCATCGACGCCTCGGCCTTGACCGAAGCAAACGTGATCGACCTGCGTCAAGGCCAGTTCAGCTCGCTGCGCACCTTGATCGCGGGTTCCGAATTCATGGGCGCACTCGGCAATGAAAATATCGCCATCGCGTACAACACCGTCATTGAAAACGCTATCGGCGGTGGCGGCGGAGATACGCTGATCGGCAACGATGCCAGCAACCTGCTTGCCGGCGGAGCCGGCAACGACAGCCTGGAAGGCGGCCTCGGTGAAGACACCGCGATTTACAGCGGCCTCCGCTCCGCCTACACGCTGAGCCGAGCAGCCGGCACAGTGAGCATCACCGGCCCGGATGGCAGCGACACGCTCAGCAACATCGAAAAACTTCAGTTCAGCGACATCACGCTGCGACTTATCTCCACGGCCAGCGACTTCGACGCCGACGGCCGCAGCGACATGCTCTGGCGCAACGCCGTCACGGGCGGCAACAGCATCTGGCGTAGCGGCGCCAGCGCCAGCGAACAAAGCGTAACCGGCGTACCCGACCCGAACTGGAAAATAGTCGGCATCGGCGACTTTGACGGCGACGGCAAGGCAGACATCCTCTGGCGCAACAGCGGCAGCGGCGCCAACAGCATCTGGAAAAGCGGCAACAGCGCCAGCGTCCAGGCGGTCGCCCAGATCAGCGACCAGAACTGGAAAGTTGCCGGCACAGGCGACTTCGACGGCGACGGCAAGAGCGACAT
>CAMDGQ010000002.1 GCA_945897955.1 Tepidiphilus sp. J10
TCCAGTTGTTCTGGCGGGTAGTTGAAGCTCATAGCGGCACCCCCATTCGTCTTGCGATTTGATGGATGGGTTGGTTGGTCGTCGCTTGATCTTTGAGCACGACATCGACCGGCAATCCATGGAACCGATATTCCAATCGTGCAGCCAGTCGGGCGGCGAGGAGGACGCGGTCGTTCAGCACGCGGTTTACTTCTACCAATAGATCGATGTCGCCCCCTTTGCGTTGGTCATCCGTGCGGGAGCCAAACAACCATACATGAGCATCCGGGCCGATGAGGTCGGCGGTCTGATCAAGAATGATGTGCTTCTGTTCTTCAGTCAGGCGCATGGGTTTCAGGTTTCGGGGGTGAAGGTAGCGTTCGACTTGCTGGCAACTGACCAAGCCTATTGGGGGGGAACCTAGGCATGTGTATTCAGCCTTGGTATCCGTATGCTTTTCGGCAATACACCAGTATTTGATTCATGTAGCCGAGAAGTGCGGGCGTTTCTTCGATGATCTGGCTGAAGAATTGGGTGAGGCGTTCTGAATTCTCTTCATATTCATGGTTCACTGCATTACGAAGTTCACGAATCAGTTTCCAGTGCTCGGTGGAGTCGAGTATGCACAGTTTTTCCATGAGGGCGAGAACTGCGCCGAAGGGCTCTGGGTGCTCCTCTTCTTCTATGGCTATTGCTCGCATTGTCTTGCCCATGTGCTCCTGGAACTCGCTGAATCGAACCCGAAAAGCGGCCAGAGATTCGTGCTGTTCGGGAGTAAGTGCCGCCCAATCCTGGATCGGTGAGAAGCCTTTGACTTGCTGGAGCGACCAGGCGAGGTAATCGGCCATACGCTTGAGATGATCAAGCCTTGCCCAGATCAGGCGCAGGTGCTCGGTCACAGCGGGATTCCTTCCTTTCTTGCAATGTTGTGGATGGGATGGTTTTGCCCCGGTCTTGCGGTGATCAAGTCCACGTGCAGGTCGAGCGCTTCTTCAAGCTTGATATTGCAGCGGATTTTGCGCATGAGATCGGGATATGCCGTTTCGATATAAAGATCAATGTCACCTCCACGCCTTTGGTCATCAACCCGGGAACCGAACAACCAAATCCGTGCGTCCGGATCAATTTCCCTGGCAATGGTGGTTTTAATCAGTTGGGCCTGTTCTGGTGTGATGCGCATGATCAATGGGACGTGTGTAGCCGGTTATGACGACAAATTGCATGCATGATGTGCCGGTTCATTCGGGATGAGGCCCGCGTTAGCCTGGGCGTCAAACGCTTGTCCCATCGTATCGGGCGCGATGGGAAATTTCTCGGCTTGCGATCAAGTGGGTGGCTATGTCGACGGAGAGTTGCACGGCACGGGTGAGATTCAGCGATACGATGCCGGGCTGAGTAGCGAGGCGTTTAATGATGGTGACGTGGTGCATTTGCGTTCTCCTTCAATCTGTGCGGCATCTTGCCACACCTCACGCCGTCACTGCGGGCGGCTTGGCCATACGGCCATCTTTCATGGCACAACCACTTCGATGTCGGGGTGCTTTGCCCGCAATGCCTTGGCCAGAGTTTGCTTTGCACTTTCTTCGCCATGCACGAGGCGGATTTGCCGGGGTTTGTTGCGCATGCGGCCGATGAAGTTGAGCAGGTCTTTTTGATCTGCGTGGGCGGAGTAGCCGCCCAGAGTGTGGATGCCGGCGCGGATGTCGATGCGGATGCCGTCGAGTTGAACATAGCCGCCTTGGGGGCCGTATTTCTGGATGTCGCGACCGGGTGTGCCGGCGGCCTGGTAGCCGACGAAGAGGACGTCGTGGCGGGGGTCGCCCAGCATGGCTTTGAGGTAGTTGACGATGCGGCCGCCACTGCACATGCCGCTGGCGGCGATGACGATGGCCGGCCGGGCGGTTCGCGCCAGGTAACTGACCGCATTCAGATGGGTGGCGTGGTCGTCTATGGTGGTGAGTTGTTCGAACGCCAGGGGGTGCCGTCCCGCCGCGAGCTTGTTGCGCGCTTCTGCATCCCAGTGCTGGCGCAGTTGCGCGTATCCGGCGGTGAAGTCGGCTGCCAGCGGGGAGTCGATGATGATGTCCAGATCATTCCAGTTGACGCCTGGCGCGGCCGGACGTTGCCGGTTGCGATGGATGATTTCTTCCAGCTCGTAGAGCAGTTCCTGGGTTCGCCCGATGCTGAACGCGGGGATGAGGATGGTGCCCTTGTTCTTGAACGCACGTTGGCATACGGCTTGCAGACGCAGGCGTCGATCCTTGCGGCTTTCATGCAGGCTGTCGCCGTAGGTGCTTTCCATCACCACGACATCGGCGCCATACGGCGATTGCGGCGCGGGCAGCAGGGGGGTGTAGGGCGCGCCAAGATCGCCGGAGAAGACGATGCGCGCTTTGCTTCCGGCTTGGTTGTGGTGCGTGACTTCGAGTTCGACCCAGGCGGAACCCAGGATGTGGCCGGCGGGCGCCAGCTTTACGCGCAGCCCGGCGGAATTTTCGATGATGCTGTGCCATTGCTTGTAGGCCAGGGGGACGATTTGTTGCCGAATCTGGCCGAGGAAGCGGTTGATCAAGGCCGGGTCGCGGGTCAGGCCGATCTTCAGCGCGTCTTCCAGCACCAGCGGCAACAGTGCGGCGGAGGCTTCGCTGCACACGATCGGCCCGCGAAAACCGGCCGCGAGCAGGTGCGGAATACGTCCGACATGGTCGATGTGGACATGGGTGACGATCAGGGCACGGACTTTGTCGACGGGAAAACCGATTTCCGGCCGGTTGGCGCCGGCGCCGTCACTGGAGGTTTCCGCGCCTTGAAACAGGCCGCAGTCGATCAGCACGGATTGTCCGTCGCTCAGCGTCAGTTGGTGGCATGAGCCGGTGACGCCGTCGATCGCGCCATGATGGGTAATGCCGAAGGGGGTGTTCATGATGCGCCGTTCTCCCTGTTGATTTGTTGGAATGGAAACGCGATCGGTTTTTCTCTGCCGAGCAGGGTCAGCATGACCACGACGCGTTCTTTTGCAATGTTCGAGACGATGCCGGACAGCCCTTTCAGCGGGCCATCGGTCACAGCGACGCTGTCGCCAATCTGAAAGGGAGAGACCTGCTGGTGGGCGGGATGAGCGTTTTTTTCGGCAAGTTGGCGTATCGCCTCGACCAGTGTGTCGTCGATGCTGGCGGGGACGTTGCCGAAGCTGACCAGTCCGGTTACCCCGGGGGTGCTGCGGATTGGGGCGATGCTCTGGCCGGGACGTGCACAACGTACGAAGGCATAACGCGGAAACATGACCTGATCGTTCTTCCGCCAGCCATCCTTGTGCTGCTTCCAGACCGCAAGCAGTGGCAGGTAAACCTGATAGCCCTGCTCCTCCAGCTTGCGCAGCGCCAGGTTTTCCTGCCTGGGTTTGGTTTGGCAGACATACCAGGCATGACCCGCGACCGCTTGCAGATTGCTTTCAGCCAATCCCGGCGCGGCGCTCTCCTGTTCTTGCGTTGACGGAAGAGTTGCTTGATCGGCGTTGGACATGGTCATTGCGCTAGACATGGACGCCGGATTTTACGAGTCGCAGCTTGCTTATGGAGGGCTCGATTACGGCTGGCTCGATAACTTGCGGCTTCAGCGCGCGAGAAAATCCGCGTATGCCGTGGTCAGTCCTTCTTCGAGCTCCACGCCTGCCATACCGGTTCTGGCCGGGGTGGAACTGAAGCAGTCGCAGCAAGGTGAGGGATGAGGCGCGGGTGACAGCGGCGAGGTGAAGTAGCACCCGGGCTTCGGCCCTGGTTATAACTACATGCCGACGCTAGCCCGGTGCCGGTCCAACAAAAAGGCCAACCGAAACGGTTGGCCTAAGTGTTTGTTTATATGGTGGTGATGGGCGGAATCGAACCGCCGACCTGTGGGTTATGAATCCACCGCTCTAACCGTCTGAGCTACATCACCACGGCAAAATGAGGCGCGGATTATGGTGAGCGAGGGGGCGTATGTCAATTGACATGCGACTGTTCAGCGTAAGGGATCAAGCAACAATAACCTGGGCATGCTGGCTGAGTCGGGATCAGCGCCGCTGCGTTGCCTGCCGCTTGCATGGAATGACCGTGCCGCGCGCCAGGCGCCTTGCAGCGCATCCCGCCAGCGCACCCCTCATTTTCCAGGCTGGTTTTGCTCAATCCCCATGCGGATGCTGGCTTGTTGCCCGACCATGAGGCCGGCTTGGCGAGGCAACACGATTTCAAGGCGATATTGGTGATCTGCGTCGGCTGCGAGGGCCTGTATCTTCCCTTTCAGGACGAGTTCGGCGAGGCTCACTTCGACTTCTTCGCCGAGTTTCACTTCTGCGGCCTGGGCGGGGCTGATCTGCCCACGGGCAATGAATTCGCCGGCGCGCGCGAGGGTGACGACAGCGGCAGGCTGACATTGGCTGGTGATGACCAGGCCGGGCTCGGCGTGGCGTGCAAGGACCACTGCATCGAAGGGTGCGCGCAATTCGGATTCCGCCAGCAATCTGCGCGCCCGTTCGACGCGCGCCTGTGCCGCCGCCAGGCCTGAGCCGGCACGGGCGAAGCGAAGTCTGGCTGCGTCCAGTTCGGTGGTGGATGCAACAGTGCGTGCATAGAGTTCACGCACCCTTTCGAGATCACGATTGGCGTCGGCATGCTCTTCGCCAAGCCGGTCCAGATCGGCGCGTGCTTCGGCCACGCCAGCCTTGAACAGGGTGGGTTCGAGACTGGCCAGGAGGTCGCCCTTCCTGACCATCTGTCCGGGCTGGGCGACGACGTTTTCAAGTACGCCGGATACAGGCAGCGTAAGCGCAACCTTGCCGGACCATTCGATTACAGCGGGATATTCACTGGCCTGGGCCATCATGGCGCCGGCAGCCATCGCGGCGGCGAGCACGATTCGGTGCAACGGATTCGGGTTGAGTTGGGTTGTGATCACTTGTGTTCCTCTTGCTTGCTTGCCATCGCTTTTCCGGTCAGGTGTTCGCGCCCGCCAAGCAAGGCTTCGAGGCGCGCCCATGCCAGTGCGAGGCGGTATTCGATGGCGCGGCGCTTCAGTTGTGCGTACTGGGTTTCCGCCATGCTGCTGCCAAGGTTGGTCTTCAATTCCATTTCGTATTCGGCTCGCGCCTTGTCCAGCGCCTGGTCGCGATAGCGCGCGTTCATCTCGGCATTGCGCCGGGCGGTGCCGCGCAGGAACTGGATTTCTTCGCGGAGTTCGATCAGGGCGAGGCGCAAGTCGATACGCAATTTGTCGTGCTGCGCCTGCAATTCATGGAAGCGCGCCTGCTCCCTGGCCAGCCGGGCATCTGTCCGCCCGCCCTGCCAGAGGGGCCAGACCAGGTTGAATCCGGCGCGCAGATCGTCGCGCGTCAGTGCGTCGCGCGACCAGGCTGCGGCCTCGGCTTCGAATTCGACGCTCGGCCGATTGTCGGCACGCACGCTGTCGAGCCGCTGGCTGGCGGCAACAAGCAAGCGCTTTTGCGCTGCCAGCCGAGGATTGCCGGCTTCCATCCTGGTCAGAAGATCTTCGAACTCGGGCAGTTCACGCTCGTTATCGGTCAGCCTGGGATCGACCAGATCGTCCAGCACCATGCCCGGCAGGTTCATTGCGGCGCCCAGCGCCATGCGCTTTTCACGCAACCCACGCCGTACTTCGTTGCGCCGGGTCAGGGTTTCCAGGTAACGCGCCTCAAGTTCGCTCAGTTCCCATTGCGCCATTTGCCCCAGAGTCTGGCGATCCTTGGCGTTGTCCCAACCGACATAGGCGGTAGCAAGCGATTCGGTATCGGCGGCATCCTGCATATCGACCAGCAATACGTCGAAATAACGCGCCATCAGGGCGATTCGGCGTTGCGCCCGGACATCCAGCAGTTGCAGACCGCGCGCTTCCCGCTCCTGATCGGCCGCTTGTGTGCTGGCTTGTTGCCGGCCGAAGTCGTAAAGGGTCTTGCGGGCGTTCAGCCTGATCAGATGATCGGGCTGAAAACGGTCGTCGAACAGCGGGTTGCGCCCCGTGCGCAAGGTGGCATCAAGGGTCAGGCGAAAGTCGTTCAGACTTTGCGCCAGCAGGTTCTCGGCTTCCGCCAGTTCATGCTGGGCGCGCGCCAGTTGCAGGTCGGGATGCGGGGTATCGGCATGCGCCAGCGCCGCTTCCAGCGTCAATGGCGCGGCGATGCCAGGCCGGGATTGGGTGGCGGCGACAAAAATGACCGAAGCCAGCAGCGATGCGGCAAGCAGGCGCCTGCGGTTCATGGCGCTTTGACTTGGCGCTTGTAGACATTGAACGATGTGGTCTTGTATGCACCTTCGACGACATATCGCCCCAGCAGGTTGAATTCTTCGGCTGTCTGGGTGGTGCCGGTATAGCGGGTCACGCTGTTGCCTTCGAGGTCATAGAAGATGAATACCGGGGTGGCGCGGGCGCGCTGTTCCAGCGCAAACGCTTTTTCCGTGGTTTCCCTGCCCTTGAAATCAACCATCGGTGTGTCGCCCTTCACATCCACCGGGTAGATCAGAAAGTGCTGCCGGTAGTAATCCTGCACGCCGCTCTGGTTCAGGATATTGGCCTTCATGCGGGCGCAGAACGGGCAGTCGTCCATTTCGAACATGATCAGAACGCCCTGCTTGCCTTCGGATTTGGCGACGGCAAGCTCTTCCTTGAAATCGCCCATTTTGGACATGAAGAAATGCGTGTGGGGATCACGCACCTCGGCAATCGCGGGCAAGGTCATGAAAGCCAGAGCAAGCAGCAGCCAGCGCATCGTGTTCTCTCCTTACTTTTTCGCGTGAATGTAGCGCTCGACCGCTTCTCGCGTCAGCGCACCGACGTTGTAGGCGACAACCTTGCCCTGCGGGTTGTAGAGGTAGGTAGTCGGCAGTCCGGGAATTGTTCCAACCTGGGCGGCCGACTTCTGGTCACCCAGAATGATTGGATAGGACACCATCATCTGATCGGAGAATTGCAGAACGGCTTTCGGGTCGCGGTAGTCCATGGCCACGCCCAGCACGATCAGGTTGTTCTTCTTGTTTTCATGCAGCGCAACCAGGTCCGGTATTTCCTCCAGACAGGGCGGACACCAGGTCGCCCAGAAGTTCACCAGCACCCACTTGCCCTTGTATTGTGCGAGTGAATGCTTTTTTCCCTTGCTGTCCACCAGGGTGAAGGCCTGCGCGGATAAACTGGCCAGGACAAGGCAGATCAGTAACAAAGCGCGTTTCATAGTGTCGAGTCTCGCAAAAGTGGGGGTATGAGTTGTAACGTGAGCCAGAGTTCAGCATTGGCGGTTTTTTCGGCTGGCATCGGAAAATTTCCCACATGGTTATTGACCAGATGACGGCTGGGCAAGGGATGATTACTTTGGAAAAGCCTTTTGCGGCCAATTTCGCGAAAGGTAGAATGCCGCACGGAGGCGTAAAACAAACCAATGCTACCTAGATACGTTCTGCCAGTCCGCGAGTCGGGCCGCAATATAAACTTGGAAACGAAGCCCAAGCAAGTTGATGCCTGGCTGACGCGTTTACCCCTGTCCAATCCGGCCGAGGCTGCGGAAGCCATGGCCGACTACCTGTCTACGCTCAACCAGATCGAACTGGCGCAGGATTCGCGCGCCAAGATCATCGAGCGCATGACCCCGGTGGTCGAGGATATCGTCGCTTCGCTCTATGAGCATTACGGTTCGGTGCCGCTGCCTTTGCTGCCCAGACAACAGCGCAACGCCGATCTGGCGCGACGCCTGCTGCATGAACTGGCCGACAGCTACAAGACGCTGTTGCTCGATTGGCTGAAGCGGCGCTTCCATCTCTTCGGCGGCAATCCGGTATCCCTCTATTTGCAGCGCACGTTGCTGGCCTTGCAGGCAATTCTGGAAATCTGTTTCGAAACGCATGATCCGGTGCCGGAGAACGTCTGGGTTGATCTGCACCAGACCTACAACTACGCGCTGCGCAACGGTCTCAAGGAAGCCATCCCGGAGGGGGGCAGCAAGATGCTCTCCATCGAGCAGATCTACAAATCCACCCTGCTGCTGGTCCTGGCCGATCCTTACCGCATTCCGCAAGCCGAGTTGCCCTGGGCGAAAGACATCATTGCGCGCTTCGCCAACCTGGCGACGATTTTTCCTGCGGAAGATACCGTCAAGGGTCAGGCCGGATTGTTTGTTGTTGAAGTGAATACCGACGGCCCGCCGAAACCTATCGCCCGTGACTCGCACCCGATGAATCCGCGCTGGGATCTGCTGCTCAACACAACCGAACTGGCAAAGCATCTGGCGCTGATTTCGACCCATCTGAAAGGCCAGGATACGCCGGACAAGATCGGCCTGCCGGACGTTGCGCGCGACCCCGCCTACCCCACCATGCTGCGTCGCCTCAAGTTGAACTGGGGCGCATCCATGCAACGGAAATCGCAGCGCCGACGCCAGCCGAACAGCCGCGATTTCGAGGTCAGCTTCGGCCTCAAGGCATTGCACCAGCTCATCACGCCCAGCGTACCCAGCGACACGATCCATTACGGCATGGGCGGCAACGAAGCACCGCCTGCCATCCTGCGTTGCAAGACAATGAATGACAGCATGGGCGGCCTGGCCCTGATCAAACAGGGCAACACGCCGGTCCAGATACGGGTCGGCGATGTCGTCGGCATGCGCCAGGATCAATCCGAGTGGGGTGTCGGCCTCGTGCGCTGGTTCCGCATTCCGCGCCAGGGCGAGATGATTTTCGGCATCCAGCTACTCGCGCCGCATGCGTTGTCGGTCCAGGTACGGCGCAAGGATACCGGTCGACAGTGGTCGACCCTGTTGTTGCATCCGAGCCCGAATACCAAGCAGGCTCCAATGCTGCTGGCTCAACCCGGCTGTTTCTCGCCGGACATCCCGGCCGAGATTTACACCCCGAAGGGTAATCAGCTGGTGCAGATCGAAAAACGCATCGAGGCGACTCCGAGCATCGATCTGTTCCGCTACCAGATGCACTCCCCGGTAAAACCCAGCGAGTTCTAAGGCGTCCTGCTCAATCCGGATTCAAGCCCGATAGTCATCACCGGGCCGGAGCGGTGGCCGGGCTGCCGGCTGGCGCCGATCTCACCTCTTCCTGCAGGGTGATTTCGCTGGCCACGCCGCCAACCTCGTTCATGATCAACACATTCACCCGCCGATTTCGACTGCGCCCGTCAAGCGTGGCATTGGTATCCACCGGGCGGTTATCCGCATAGCCAATCGCCACCATGCGCGCGGCGGGAACACCGCGTTCGTTGAACAGCCGCACCACGCTGCCCGCGCGCGAGGATGACAGTTCCCAGTTGGAGGGAAAATTCGGGCTGCTGATCGGGATGTTGTCGGTGTGACCCTCAACCTGAATCGGATTCTCGACCTGCGACAGCACCTGCGCCACCGCAGCCAGCGCTTCAGTCGATTGCGGTTGCAGGATCGCCTCGCCGCTCTTGAACAGCACGCTGGCATTGATTTCGACAGTGACACCGCGCGGTGACTGGGTTACGCGAACCTGGCCGTTCTGGATCAGCGGCTGCATGGCTTGCAGAACGTTCTTGGCCACTTTCTTCATGCTGTCTGCGGCTTTCTGGGCCTCCGGCGTCTGGGGCCGCTGCGTCACGGTCTTGCCGATCGGTTTGCCGGTCCCGGCCATGATCTCGGGATTGCGGGTTTGCATTTCGATCAGCTTGTCGGTGGTTTGCGGTTCCTTGAAGGCGCTGATCAGGGAATCGGACATCACCCGATATTTGCCCTCGTTGACCGACGAGATGGCATACATGACCACGAAAAAAGCGAACAGCAGCGTGATGAAGTCGGCATAGGAAACCAGCCAGCGTTCCAGATTTTCGTGTTCCTCAGGTTTCTTCTTGCGCGCCATGTCAGCCGTCGTCCGCGCTCAGGACAGATAGCCCTGGAGCTTCGCCTCGATCACGCGCGGATTCTCGCCGTTGGCGATGGAAACAATGCCCTGGATGAACAGTTCCTTGTTTGCCACCTGGCGGCCTACCCAGTAACGCAATTTGCCGGCGACCGGGAGGAAGAACAGGTTGGCGCCGCCAACGCCATAAATGGTGGCGACGAACGCGACCGCGATGCCGGACCCCAGCTTGGAAGGATCGGACAGGTTTTCCATGACATGGATCAGGCCCATGACCGCACCAAGTATGCCAATGGTTGGCGAATATCCGCCGGCGGCCAGCCAGACCTTGGCGGCGTCGAGATGATGCTGTTCATAGCTTTGCAGATCGAGTTCCAGCGTCTCGCGTAGTACCTCGGGTTCGGCGCCGTCCACCAGCATTTGCAAACCGCGACGGTGGAACAGATCCTGTTGCTGATCAATGAACGGTTCAAGTGCCAGCAATCCGCCGCGCCGCGCTTTCTGGCTCCAGTCGATCAGCATGGCGAGGGTGTCCTGGCTGGCGATGCGGGGCGGCTGGATGACCCACTTGAGCATGGCGAGGCCATCGAGAAACACCTTCAGGCTGGTTTGCAGCATGACCGCGCCGAGCGTCCCGCCGATGACGATCATGAAGGCGGTGAACTGAAGCAGCGAGCTGATATGCCCGCCTTCGAGAAACTGCCCGAGCAGTATCGCGGTAATGCTCAGGACAATGCCGATGATGCTGATGATGTCCATGTTCGGTCGACTCAATCAGCAGCGCTGGACCAGTCGCGCAGTCGACCGCGCAGGCGGGAGATGGCCTGCCCGTGCAACTGGCAGACACGCGATTCGGACACCCCCAGCACCGCGCCGATTTCCTTGAAATTCATGTCCTGCTCGTAATACATGCCCATGAGCTGCTTTTCGCGGTCCGGCAGCACCCCGACCGCCTTCGCCAGCGCGCCCTTGAAATGGCGCGAAGCCAGGATATCGAACGGCGCCTGATCGCGGCCATCGGCGAAGCGCTCCAGAAAATCGTCGCCATCGCCGCTGTGCAGGTCTTCGTAATAAACCAGTTGAGCGCCGCGCGCATCGTTCAGCAGTTCGAAATAGGCCTGGATATCGAGGCCCATTTCAGCCGCGATTTCCTGTTCCGAAGGCGGCCTGTGGTGGCGCTGCTGCAGGATGTTGATGGTGGTTTCGATTTGCCGACCGGCACGCCGCACATTGCGCGTCGCCCAGTCGGCATCGCGCAGTTCGTCGAGCATCGCACCGCGCACGCGCTGTGTCGCATAGGTCTCGAAATGTGCGCCCTGCTCGCTGTCGAAGCGATCAACCGCGTCAAGCAGGCCGATCAGCCCGGCCTGCACGAGGTCATCCACTTCAACGCAGGCCGGCAGGCGCGTCATCATGTGGTAAGCAATCCGCTTGACCATGGGAAGGTGCGCCCGGACCAGGGCGTCCTTGTCGTTAACCTGTATTCCGCCGACCATGCTGTACCCCATGCGGTTCCTTTTTTGTTGCCGCTTCGACGGCCATGCGACTGTAAAGCCACATGCGCTGCCAATACTGTTCGAAATTGATTCGTTCGGTTTCCACCTGACTGCTGCTTTCTTTGCTTAATTGATCAATCAGGGCTGCATCCACCGCGCCGGGTTGCACGCCCGGCTCGTCTCTGCTCACCCGGCCGAGAAACACCGGCGATACACCGAGAAAACGCCGCGCGGTCTCGCTCAAGGCGGTGAACAGGCCCATTGCCTGCTCCGCCTCGCCACCGGCGATCAGCACCAGCCAGTTCTTCCCCGACCATGCCGCATGCGCCGCTTTCATGACGGCATAGCCGTCAGCCAGCGAGGCGCGGTTGCCGGGCAGCACGAGAACACGCAGATTCGCCGTGGTTGCCAGACTGCTGTTGCGCAGAACGCCATCGCCGCCATTGAGCAGAAGCCACTCCGGCGCATCGGCGCGGGCTCGCCAGTCTTCGGAGATATCGAGCAAATCAAGTTCGGTCATTCCCGCCAATGTACTCACGCCATCCTGCGCGGCCAACAATACCAGCCCGTCGCTCGCCTGCCGAACCACCGACACCAGACCGCGAGCGGGCGCGTCAATCAGGCCATAGCGCGGCATTACGCCAAGCAAGGCGGCAACATTGTTGGGCGGACGGGTTTCATCCATCACCAGCACGCGATGCCCCCGCCGCCCCAGCCCGAGCGCCAGCGCGGTGCTGGCACAAGCGGTGCGGCGAGTATCCGGCCCCAGAACGCCGAGCGTCTGGAATGATTGTTCGGGCGCGAACAGACGCCGCAGCCCGGTGGCCTGGTCAAACGGTTCAGCCAGCCGCACTGCGTCCTCCCATTGCGCCCGCTGCTCCATTCAGATCGGAGATCGTGGCGTTCTCAAGTGCTGCCGCCATAAGCAGGGGATAGTCGTTTTCATCCTGGGTGAACGGCGATTCCGGCTGGTTGATGCGGAACGCGCGATCAGCCAGATAGACCGCGTTGGCCAGATGCAGATCTTCCGGCACGCGCTGGCCATTGGTGACGTAATGCACCGGCAACTCATGGCGTATCGCGACATCGAGCACCGGTCCGTAGGTCAGCGCCTCGTCGATCTTGGTCAGGATGCAGCCGATCAGTCCCGGCCCGCTGTAGGCGCGCGCCACCTCCTCCAGCGTCACGCCCTGGCTCGGCGCACCCAGCAACAGCAGACGTTTCACATCGCGCTGTTCACCGCAAAGAAGGGCGACCTGTTCCGCCAGCCGCTTGTCGCGCTGGCTCATGCCGACCGTGTCGACGAAGACCAGGTGCCGTCCGGCAAGATCGGACAGAGTCATTTCGAGATCATTTTCATCGCGCACCGCAAACACCGGCGTACCCAGAATGCGACCGTAGATGCGCAACTGATCCTGCGCGCCGATACGATAGGTGTCAGTGGTGACCAGTGCCACCTTTGCCGCGCCATGACGCAGCACGGCGCGCGCCGCAAGCTTGGCGACGGTTGTGGTCTTGCCCACTCCGGTCGGCCCGACCAGTGCATAGACGCCGCCGTGCTCGATGATGTCATCGGCGCTGGCGGCCAGTTTGAGGTTGTGCGCGATGGTGGATTTGATCCACTTCAGCGCCTGCGCAAGATCGACTTCGTCTTCCGGCAACCGCTCCAGCAACATGCGCGCAAAAGCGGCCGAGAATCCCGCAGCCAGCAAGCGCTTCATGGCTTCCACGCGGACCGGATCGCGCCGCGTCAGATCATGCCAAGCGAAGCCGGCCAACTGCCCTTCCATCATGCCGCGCAGCAAACGCATTTCGCGCGCCAGTTCATCGACCGCGTCGTGCCTGACCGCTTCCGCGTGGCCGGTTTCAACCGGCGCGGCCCTGATCTCGCTGGCTCTGGCGGCGACCGGCTCCGGCACGGGCGCAGACTTTGCCGCGCGCGCCGCCTGCCGATCCGGCGAGGGGCGAATCAGCGTACTGACATCGCGCTCGGCGAGGTAATCGGCCAGGGATGCAAGGTGGGGCCTGGCTTCATCCAGCGTCAGACCCTGCCGGGGCGGCGGCGCCACTGGCTGCGGCGCGCGTGCGGCCGGCGGCGAGCGCCATAGCGCGGGTTCGGCCTGGGCGGCGAGCGCGGCCATGTCCATATCCGCCACGGCGATGATTTCGACACCGCCGGCAACCTGCCGGTTGGACAGGATCAACGCGCTGGCGCCAAGTGCATCTCGCACCTGGCGAAGGGCGTCGCGCGTGGTCTGGGCATGAAATTTCTTGATCATGGCCGGTTCATGCTCCACCGCCGATCAGGGCCACGATGCGGATGGATTTGCCATCCGGAACTTCGGCGTGTGACAACACTTTCAGGCCGGGCGCGGAACGCCGCAGAAAACGCGCCAGAATCGGGCGGATGGCCGGCGGCGCGAGCAGAACCGCCGGTTGTCCGGTGCTTTCCTGCCGCTCGACCGCCTGAACGGTTTCCCGCACGAGTTTTTCCGCCAACCCGGGTTCGAGTCCGACGCCTGAATCGCCTCGCGAGGCGAGCGCCTGCGTCAGGATTTGTTCGAGCTTGGGTTCCAGGGCCATCACCAGCAATTCATGCGCTCCGCCAAAGGTTTCGTGGATGATAGCGCGGCCCAGCGCAATTCGGACCGTGGCAGTCAGTTCATCCGCATCCTGGGTGCGGGTCGCATGTTCCGCCAGTGTCTCGATGATGGTTCGCATATCCCGAATATGCACCTGCTCTTCCAGCAGGTTCTGCAACACTTTCTGCACCGTGGCAACCGGCAATTGCTTGGGCGTCAGATCTTCCACCAGTTTGGGGTGCAATTTGGCGATGTGATCGAGCAGTTGCTGGGTTTCTTCGCGACCGAGGAGTTCCGGTGCGTGCTCGTTGATGACCTTGGTCAGATGCGTCGCCACTACGGTACCGGCATCGACCACCGTATAGCCGTAGGTCTGGGCCTGATCGCGCAGCGCTGCTTCGATCCAGACCGCCGGCAGGCCGTAGGCCGGATCGGTCGCCGACTGGCCGTGCACGGTACCGAGCACGCGACCGGGGTTGATGGCAAGAAACTTGCCGGCGATGGCTTCGCCCTCGGCGACGCTGACGCCCTTCAAGGTCACCCGGTAGGCATTGGGTTTCAGTTGCAGGTTGTCGCGGATATGCACGGCGGGCACCAGAAAGCCGAGATCCTGGGCGATCTTCTTGCGGATGCCGCGTATCCGCCGCAGCAGTTCGCCGTCCTGATGTTTATCGACCAGCGGCACCAGGCGATAGCCGACTTCCAGTCCGAGTCGATCGACGGCGGCGACATCATGCCAGCCGACATCCAGCGGTTCTTCGGCCTTGGCCGGCGGTTGTTCAACGATCGCCGCCACCGCTTCGGCCTGGCGGCGCTGGATCAGCCAGTACCCCACACCGGCGAGAATGCCGCCGATCAGGAAAAAGGACAGGTGCGGCATGCCGGGGATGATGCCCATCAGCGCGAGGATGCCTGCGGTCAGGAACAGGGTCTGCGGGCGACCGAACAACTGGCCGGTCAATTGCTCGCTCAAATCCTGATCGCTGGAAACGCGCGAAACCACGATGCCGGCAGCGGTGGAGATGACCAGCGCCGGGATCTGCGCAACGAGGCCGTCACCGATGGTGAGCAGCGTGTAATTGCTGGCGGCGGCGGCAAAACTCATGTCGTGCTGCGCCACGCCAACGATCAGGCCGCCGATGACGTTGATCAGCATGATGATGATGCCGGCGACGGCATCGCCGCGCACGAACTTGGACGCGCCGTCCATGGAACCGTAGAAATCGGCCTCCTGCGCGATTTCCGCCCGCCGCCGCCGGGCATCGTCCTCGCCGATCAATCCGGCATTGAGGTCGGCATCGATGGCCATCTGCTTGCCGGGCATGGCATCCAGCGTGAAGCGCGCCGACACTTCGGCAATCCGCCCGGCGCCCTTGGTGATCACCATGAAGTTGATCAGGACCAGGATGATGAACACCACCAGGCCAACCGCGTAATTGCCGCCGACCAGGAAGTGGCCGAACGCCTCGATCACCTTGCCGGCGGCATCGGTGCCGGTATGACCTTCCAGCAAAACCACCCGCGTCGAAGCGACGTTGAGCGACAAACGCAACAAGGTGGTCAGCAGCAGCACCGTCGGGAATACCGAAAATTCCAGCGGCTTGGTGGTGTACAGGCTGATCAGCAGCACGATCATCGCCAGCGCGATGTTGAAGGTGAACAGCAGATCGAGCAGAAGAGGCGGCAGCGGCAGCACCATCATGGCCAGCACCATGATCACCAGAATCGGTGCAGCCAGCCTCTGCCATTGCGTGCCGCGCGGCAACAATATTGCCTCGGCCATCAGTTCGCTCCGATTCCGGTGGCCGGATCAAGCTTGGGCGGCACCTGCCAGTCGCTCGGCGGAACCGGGTCGAGGGATTGATTGAGTTGATAGACGTAGGCCAGAACCTGCGCGACGGCAGTGAACAGGGCGCCCGGAATGACCTCGCCGACTTCGACATGGCGATGCAATGCACGCGCCAGCGGCGGCGCCTCGACAATCGGAACGCGATGCTCGCGCGCCAGTTCCTTGATCCGTTCCGCAACCAGTTGCGCGCCCTTGGCCAGGACGACAGGCGCGGCCATGCCCTTCTCTTCGTACTTCAACGCCACGGCAAAGTGCATCGGGTTGGTCACCACCACATCGGCCTGAGGAATCGCCTGCATCATCCGTCGCCGCGCCACCTCGCGCTGCAGCGAACGTATCCGCGCCTTGATCTGCGGGTCGCCTTCGATTTCCTTGCCTTCCTGACGCAATTCCTCCTTGGTCATGCGCAGGCCGTGGTGATAGTCCCAGAGCTGGAACGGCACATCAAGCGCGACGATAAACACAAAGGCGGCGACAGAGGCCAGGAAGGTGAACAACGCGATCTGTCCGAAATGCGCCACGGCGGCTTCCAGCGGTTCGTTCGCCAGAGCCAGGATGCCGTCGTGCTGATGCCAGATCATCCAGCCCGCAACACCGGCGATCAGACCGCCCTTGAGCAGCGCCTTGACCAATTCGGCGAGTGCATTCAGCGAAAACATCCGGGCAATGCCGGAAACGGGATTGAGCTTGCTGAAGTTGAATTCAAGCGCCTGCGATGAGAACACCCAGCCGGAAAGCATCAGATTGGCGCCAACCGCCGCAACCACCACTGCAATGGCCAGCGGCAGATAAAGCAGAATGCCATCCAGGCCGGCCTCCATCAGATTACGTCCCATCATTTCCGGGCTCGCCATATCGGCCAGATCGAAGCTCAACGCATTTTGCATGACGCGATCAAGCCCCTGAAACATGTAAACACCGAGCAGGGCCATGATCGCCGTACTTGCCAGCAAGACTGCCAGCGTCGCCAGTTCACGCGAACGCGGCACGTTGCCACGCTCACGCGCCTGTTCCAGCTTGCGTGCCGATGCTGGTTCCGTGCGTTCGAGATCGCTGTCTTCCGCCATCCTCGGGTCCGGTTGAACACCGGCTCGGGGTTATTTAAGTGGCCGCGAGTTTAGCATGCGCAATCTCGCCAAATGCCGCGCCGGACAAAGAATGGCAGCGGTTTGCGCGGGCTCGGCGACAACGATGAAAAGCGCCGGGCGGGCCTTGCCGCATGGCCCGCTTCCTTCGCTTGGCAAACGGAAATTCAGTACGCGATCTGCGGAATCACATCGAGAATGGCGTGGCTGTCTCGATTGACCAGCAGCACATCGGCGCCAAGAATCAGACGCGTATAGGGATTCGGCAGATCGGGCAGACGTTTGGCCAACTCTATCGGCAATTTGCTGGGACGCTGGCCGGAATCAAGCAGATCGCCTGCCTTGGCACGCTGCGCCGGAACCGCCCCTGTCGACACTCGCCCGCCAGCTTGCGAGTAAAAACTGGTGATCGTTTTGCGCTCCGCTTCGGAAAAACGCATCCCTTGTGCATCGGGCGGCGCGGATGGCTTGGTAGTCGCACATCCCGCGATCAGCAAACCCGCAAAGACCAGGAAATCTCGACGTTGCATGACTACCCCCTCTGGAGACATGGACAAGAGGATGTTATGTACCAAATCGATCACCGAGAAACTTTGAGGTGTATCAATAAGATCGAGAAAAGATGCCGATGCGGACCCGTAGCCTGGTTCAGTCGCCAACGGAAAGTTGGTGCGGCCGGTTGAAAGTCGGCAGGCTGAACGGCAGGTTTCTTGCTACCCGGCGCGTGGCCATGGTTCAAGTCATAGATTTGCCTGAGATTCTGCAACCAGGAGAAATTGCACTCGACGCCGGGCTGCGTTAAACCTTGAAACAGCAGCAAGGCAGGAAAACCGCCAAACGGGGCAGCCTGCGGAATCCCCAGTTCAGAGCCAAGTTCACGCGCCAGCGTGGCATGCTTTTCAGTGGCTGCCTGGCTGCATTTCCCGGATTTCGCCACATGGTCGCTGCGCGTTAACCCAGAAATAAAAAGGCCACCCCGAAGAGGTGGCCTGAATTGATGTATCTGGTGCCGACACCCGGATTCGAACTGGGGACCTACCGCTTACAAGGCGGTTGCTCTACCAACTGAGCTATGTCGGCAAGGCGGTTGCTGCTTGCAACCGTTTTTCATTCATTTCACTACTTTCAGCTGCGGCCTTCCTCTGGGAGGTTGCGGAGTATCGCCTTGATCGGTTTGCTGACCCGAACCATCCGACGCTTCTGACATACCCGCTTCGTGCTCGATGGATGGACCAAGGTTATCGAACGCCATGCCCTCGCCTGTTTCACGCGCGTAGATTGCGATGACATTGCCGACGGGTATTTCAATCGAATGCGACATTCCGCCAAACCGGGCTGAAAAGGTAACCCAATCGCCATCCATATGAATATTGCGCACAGCGCTTGGACCTACATTGAGCACGATCTGCCCCTCCTTGACATAGGCTTGAGGCACTCGTGTCTGTTTGTCCACGCGAACTGTCAGATACGGAGTATGGCCGCTGTCGACGCACCACTCGTAAAGCGCGCGGAGAAAGTAGGGTTGCTGCGAAAGCGCGCTCATGGGCGGTCACTCACTTGCGCATGGCCTTTTCGATTGGCGTAAGCGCCTCGATGAAGGCCGGGCGAGTGAACAGGCGCTCGGCATACTTCAGCAATGGCGTGGCCTGTTTGGGCAACTGAATGCCGTAGTGATTGAGCCGCCACAACAGCGGCGCAATAGCCACATCCAGCATCGAATAATCGTCACCCAGCATGTATTTCTGCTTGTTGAAGATCGGGGCGATCTGGGTCAGATTGTCGCGCACAATCATGCGCGCCTTTTCCGCCGCCTTCGGCGTGCCGTTGACGATGTCGTAGAGGTGCGAAAAAAGATCACGCTCGAAGTTGTGCAGGAACAGTCGAGCGCGTGCCCGCATGACCGGGTCGGCGGGCATGAGTTGCGGGTGCGGAAAGCGTTCGTCGATGTACTCGTTGATGATGTTGGACTCATACAGGGTCAACTCGCGCTCGACCAGAATCGGGAGCTGGCTGTAGGGGTTCATCGCGGCGATTTCATCCGCTTTTTCGGCGGGATCGATATCCTTGATCTCGAAGTCCATGCCCTTTTCGAAAAGGACAATGCGGCAGCGCTGACTGAACGGACAGGCGGTGCCTGAATAGAGAATCATCATGATGGGTTACCGCGTGCTTAATGCACGTCCTTCCAGAATTCCTTCTTGAGATAGAAGGCGACTACATAAAAGATGCCGAGAAACAGCAGCACGGCGAGACCGATCTGCATGCGATCGCCCTTGGCGGGCTCTCCCATCCAGTTCAGGTAATTAGTCAGGTCACCCACCAATGCGTCGTATTCGGACTGGGTGAGTTTTCCCGGCTTGACCAGTTGCAGGTGGTCGACGACATGATGTTCCTTGCCGTCTTCGCTCTTTTCGGTGCGATAGACCGGTGCAAGCTGTCCTTGCAGTTCATGCAGCACATGCGGCATGCCGACCTTGTCGAAGACGGTATTGTTCCAGCCGGTCGGGCGCGTATCGTCGCGATAGAAACTGCGCAGATAGGTGTAAACCCAGTCGGCGCCGCGCGAGCGGGTAATCACCGACAAATCCGGCGGTGGCGCACCGAACCAGGCCTTGGCATCGGCGGTACGCATGGCAATGGACATGGTTTCGCCAGGCTTGTCGGCGGCGTAGAGCAAATGCTCCTTGATTTGCGCCTCGGTCAGACCGACATCCTGCATGCGGTTGTATCGCATGTAGCCGGCGCTGTGGCAATTGAGGCAGTAATTGACGAACACGCGCGCACCGCGTTGAAGTGACTCCTGATCATTCAGATTGACCGGGGCATGATCCAGATGGATGGCGGCGCCGGAGGCCATGGCCAGCGTGGGCAGGGCCAGGAGCATGAAGAACAGCTTTTTCATTGGGTCACCCTTTCCGGAACCGGCTTGGTCGAATCATTCCTGGTGTACCAGGGCATCAGCAGGAAGAATGCGAAATAAACCACCGACAGTATTTGCGAGATCAAGGTGTAAAGCGGGGTGGCGGGCAGAACGCCAAGAATGCCGAGACCGATGAAGGCAATCACGAACAGCGTCAGCGCGATCTTGAATTTCGGGCCGCGATAGCGGATCGACTTGACCGGCGACTTGTCCAGCCAGGGCAAGGCAAAGAAGATCATTACCGCGATGCCCATCGCCGCGACACCCGGGAACTGGGAACCGAAGATCGGCGGGATCGCGCGCAGAATCGCGTAATACGGCGTGAAGTACCAAACCGGCGCAATATGCTCAGGCGTCTTCAGCGAGTCGGCCGGAATAAAGTTGTTGGCTTCCAGGAAGTAGCCGCCCATTTCCGGCGCGAAGAACACCACAGCGGCAAATACCATCAGGAAAACCACGGTTCCTAGAATGTCCTTGACCGTGTAATACGGGTGAAACGGGATGCCATCGAGCGGGTGACCATCCGCGCCCTTCAGTTTCTTGATTTCAACGCCATCAGGATTGTTGGAACCCACTTCATGCAGCGCCACCAGGTGAGCGACAACGAGGCCGAGCAGGGCCAGCGGCAGTGCGATGACATGGAAGGCAAAGAAGCGGTTCAACGTGGCGTCACCGATGACATAGTCGCCGCGTATCCACTCCGACAGCGCGCCACCGATGAAAGGTACGGCAGAGAACAGATTGATGATGACCTGGGCACCCCAGTAGGACATCTGGCCCCACGGCAGCAGATAACCCATGAAGGCTTCGCCCATCAGAACCAGATAGATGATCACGCCGAACACCCAGATCAGTTCGCGCGGCTGGCGATAGGAGCCGTAGATCAGCCCACGGAACATGTGCAGGTAAACCACGACGAAGAACATCGAGGCGCCGGTGGAGTGGATATAGCGGATCAGCCAGCCGTAATCGACGTCGCGCATGATGTACTCGACGGAAGCGAAGGCCAGGGCTGCGTCCGGCTTGTAATGCATGGTCAGGAAGATGCCGGAAACGATCTGGATGACCAGCACCAGCAGCGCCAGCGATCCGAAGAAGTACCAGAAATTGAAATTTTTTGGCGCGAAGTACTCTGACAGATGCGCCTTGTAGGTGGACGTGAGCGGGAATCGCTCATCGACCCAGTTGAGTAACTTTTGCATGCTCTAAATCTCCCGTCGCTATCAGGCGGCCGCGCCCTGGTCGTCGCCAATAAGCACCCGGGTATCGGACAGGTACTTGTGGGGCGGGATAACCAGATTGGTCGGGGCCGGAGAACCGTTGAAAACACGCGCCGCCAGATCGAACCTGGAGCCATGGCAAGGACAGAACCAGCCACCTACCCAGTCCGGCCCGAGGTCGGCGGGAGCGACTTCACTCCGATAGGAGGGCGAACAGCCGAGGTGGGTGCAGATGCCGACCACGATCAGGTATTGCGGTTTGATCGAGCGCGTCGGGTTTTTGCAATATTCGGGCTGCTGGCTGGTGTTCTCTGATGCAGAGTCGGTCAGTTTGGGGTCGTTCTTGGAAAGTGAATCCAGCATTTCCTTGGTGCGATTGACAACCCAGACCGGCTTGCCACGCCACTCGACGGCCAACTGCATGCCGGGTTCAACCTTGCTCAGATCGACTTCGATCGGAGCACCGGCAGCCTTGGCGCGCGCGCTGGGCAACATGCTCATGACAAACGGGGTTACCACCCCGAGAGCCGCAACACCCCCGACTGCGGAGGTCATCGTCACCAAAAATCGGCGTTTGGAAGGGTCAACGCTCAAGTTGCTCATAACATCTGTCCTGCCTGTGGGAATAAATTCATGTACTTGCCTATTCGGCATACGCCGGTAAATCAGACATTCCGGTCGAATACACAACTTAGCCAGATAAACAAAAGCCGGCATTTTACAGACAAAAGTCATCAGACTTAAAGCCTGACAGGCGGATTAAACGCCTGAGCTAGAATTCTCGTATCCCGATTACGCCCTTTTCCGATGTCCATGTACAAGATCTGGCTCCTCTTTGCCCAAACTGTAGCTGCCCTCGCAGTGGTTGCGGCTGCGCTGTTTGCGCTGGATCGCGTGGCACCGGGATTGCTGCCGTTCGATGGAGATGCGGTCACCATTCGGGAAGTGGCGAATGGCGGATCGGCGCGTCCCATCTCGACCTACGCCGACGCGGCAAAAAAATCGCAGCCCTCTGTTGTCAATGTTTCCACCAGCAAACAGGTTCGCGCCCAGCGCAATCCCTTGATGGACGATCCCGTATTCCGCCGTTTCTTTGGCGATCGTTTCTCGACCGACAATCGACCGCAGCGCGTGTCCAACCTGGGCTCCGGGGTCATCGTCAGCGAAGATGGCTTCATCCTGACCAACCATCATGTAGTCGAAGCCGCTGACGAGATTCAGGTTGCGCTTTCCGATGGCATAACGCTGGATGCGGAAGTTGTCGGCACCGATCCGGAAACCGATTTAGCCGTGCTGAAGGTCAAACGCAAGGCGTTGCCGGCAATCACCTTCGCCAAACCGGAGAACCAACGGGTGGGAGATGTGGTTCTGGCAATAGGAAATCCGTTCGGCGTCGGCCAGACGGTCACGATGGGCATCATTTCAGCGCTTGGGCGCAGTCATCTGGGCATCAACACGATCGAGAACTACATCCAGACCGATGCCGCAATCAACCCCGGAAATTCCGGTGGCGCGCTGGTCGATGGCGCCGGCAACCTGGTCGGAGTCAACACCGCCATCTTCTCCCGCTCCGGCGGCAATCTCGGCATAGGCTTCGCCATCCCGATTTCCATCGTGCGACAGGTCATGCACGAAATCATTTCGCACGGTGCGGTCACGCGCGGCTGGGTTGGCATCGAAGTTCAGGAAATCACGCCGGAAATCGCCGAGTCCTTCGCGCTGAAATCGACGATCGGCGCACTCATTGCCGGCGTCCTGCGCAACGGCCCGGCCGATCGAGCCGGTATTCGTCCGGGAGACATACTGATCGCCGTCGGTGGGAAACCCGTAACCGATTCGTCCTCCTTGCTCAATCTGATTGCAGCATTGCCGCCGGGCAAGGTTGTCCAGCTTCGCATGCAGCGCGAGCAGACCGAGATGCAACTGATGGTGACGGTGGAAAAGCGCCCGCCGATGCGGCAAAGCGCGCAGGAATAGGCACGACGCAGGGTTGTCCGGCGAAGCTACCGGCCGGTCAAGACCGGGCATCTCAAGTTTTTCGGCATGTGTCCGATAAGCATGTCTGTCGCAGGGAGGCCCTTATGCAGATCGTGATCGTCGATGACAACCCGGTAAATCTGAAGCTCATGGAGAGCCTGGTGAAGCGGGCAAACGTCGACTACCAGCCGCTGACATTCCAGGATTCGGCCAAGGGGCTGGAATGGTGCCTGAGCAACGTCATAGATTTGCTTATTGTCGATTACATGATGCCGTCGCCGGATGGGCTGGAGTTCATCCGCAGATACCGCGAACACCCCGAGAACGCGGACATTCCGGTTCTGATGATTACAGCCGACCATGAGAAGGAAACCCGCTACGCTGCACTGGAAACCGGCGCCAACGACTTCCTGACCAAGCCGATAGACAACGCGGAATTCCGAGCCCGCCTGCGCAACATGATCTCGTTGCGGCGGAGCCAGAAAGCGCTCGCCGACAGAGCCGCATGGCTGGCCGAGAAAGTGGCCGAGGCGACCAGCGAGATTCTCGACCGGGAGCACGAAATGATTACGCGGTTGTCACGCGCGGCTGAATTTCGTGACCCTGAAACCGGCGCGCATATCCAGCGCATGTCCAATTATTCCCAGGTCATTGCGGATCAACTGGGCCTGCCGCGCGAGGAGCAGGAACTCATTCTGCGCGCGGCGCCGATGCACGATGTCGGCAAGATCGCCATTCCCGACAATATCCTGCTCAAGCCGGGCAAGCTTGATGAGACCGAATTCGCGATCATGAAAACGCATGCTGAAAAAGGCTACGAAATCCTCCGTGGCAGTCGATCCAGTCTGCTCGACATCGCCGCCATGATCGCCCGCAGCCATCATGAAAAATTCGACGGCAGCGGCTACCCGCTGGGACTCGCTGGCGAGGCAATTCCTCTGTACGGACGTATCGTCGCCGTGGCCGACGTATTCGATGCGCTGACTACCGAGCGGCCGTACAAAAAACCCTGGGCGATCGAAGACGCCATGGATTTTCTTTTTACCAATGCCGGCACACATTTCGACCCACTCTGTGTTGCCGCCTTCATCGCCCGCATCAAGGACGTACTGGCCATCCGCGCCAGCTATCAGGATCACGCCCCGCACATGTCCCACCTGGACGACTGACCGTGCATGCCATGTGGTCATTACAACCGCGCAACCTGGTCTGGCTGCTATTGTCTGCCCTGCTTTCCGTCCAGGCCCTGGCAGCCAGCCAGACGTTCACGCTATCCGTGGTACCGCAATTCACCCCGGTCGATATCGGGCTGCGCTGGAAGCCATTGCTGGAGCGGCTGGAAGCGGAAACCGGCTATGGTTTCCAGTTGCGCCTGTTCGACAGGATTCCCAAGTTCGAATCCGATTTCGAATCCGGCGCGCCCGACCTGGTTTACCTCAATCCGTATCACATGGTCATGGCCGCGAAGTCACGCGGTTACATTCCACTGGTGCGAGGCGCTGATCAACTCACTGGCATTCTGGTCGTCCAGAGCAACAGCCCGTTCAAACATCTGAGCGATCTGAACGGCAAGAAAATAGCATTTCCGGCACCCAACGCATTCGGCGCATCGTTGTATATGCGTGCGCTGTTGAAAGAAAAGGCCGGAATTGATTTTTCGGCCGACTATGTCGGTACGCACCAGAATGTTTATCGCCATGTGGTGATTGGCGATGCCGCCGCTGGTGGCGGCATCCAATCCTCGCTCGAAAAGGAACCTTCCGCACTACGAACCCGCCTGCGGGTGATCTACACCGCTCCGGGCACGGCGTCTCACCCGATCGCCGCGCACCCGAGACTGCCGCAATCGGCACGCGAAAGAATCACTGCGGCATTCCTCAGGATCGACGCCGAGCCCGGCGGACGCAAACTGCTTGCCGAAGTGGAACTCGACAGGATCGTCACCGCCGACTACGCGCGCGACTACCAGCCGCTGGAAAACCTGAGGTTAGACGCTCACGCAGCCAGCAAATAGACGATGACATCCGCATATTCCCGCCTGCGGGACATGACAAGCCGACTTGCCCGACACATTGTTCCCCGGCAGTTCACACTCCAGCTAAGCCTGTTCATGGCGGCAATGCTGGTTCTCAGCATTTCCGCACACACCCTTTACGCCACCCTCGATCTAAGTCGTGGCGAGCAACGCACATTGATGGAGCGCAACGAGAATCTGCTGTCCAACCTTGCCATCTCCTGCGCAAATCCTTTGCTGACGCGCGATTACGGGGCTGTGGAAAGGGTGTTGATGCTGTCGGCCAACAACGAGGAACTGCGCTCGCTGAAGATTTTCAACCGTAACGGCCAGATGATCAGCCAGGTCATCCATGCGCCCGGCCAACCGCCCGAAGTGATATTCGACGTGCTCAACGTCATCCCCCCGAGCGGCCAGGGATCACACTTTTTCTGGAAAAACGCACGCGGCGAAACCCTGGATGCGACCGGCTTCACCTGGGCGGCGGATCGCCTGGTGATCTGGCGCTCGCTCGACGAGTTCGGCTATCCGGGCAGTTTGCAGGCAGAAGTCAGTACCGAGCACCTGAAAGACGACATTCTGCAGATCATCAGGGGAGGCCTGCTCGCCGCGATACTGGCCAGCGCGCTCAGCGTCACGCTGCTTCTGCTGTACTTGCGCAGACCGGTCGCAGCCATTCGCGATTCGTCCCGCTTCGCGGGTGAACTGACCAGCAATCTCGGCGAAAAAATGCCTGACTTCGTCGGGCCGCGAGAAATCGAATCGCTGGTCGAAGCCCTCAATGAAACCTCTCTCTGGCTATACACCAAGGAGATGTCGGTCACCGCTGCAAAACTGCGTCTCGAGGCCGTTTTCAGCAACATTACCGATGCCCTCATGACCGTCAACTATGACGACATGATTGAAAGTGCCAACAGCGCCGCGTGCGAACTGTTTGGCTGGCGTGAGCATGAACTGGTCGGCCTTTCCGCTTCCACGCTATTGCCTGAATGGGGCGCCAGAACCGGCGCGGAGCACCCGGAGAAACAGTTCTTCGAAGCCCGGGCAAGCGCCCATGGCGGCCGTTCCTTCCCGGCTGACATCACGCTCTCGCGATTCATGCTGTATGGCCTGCCCTACCGAATTCTGGTCGTGCGCGACATCAGCGAACGCAAGCAGGCAGAAGAATCGATGCGCCAGGCGCGGGACGCGGCGGAGGCCGCCAACCGCATGAAGAGCGAGTTCCTCGCCAACATGAGCCATGAAATCCGCACCCCGATGAACGGCATCATCGGCATGACCGATCTCGCGCTGGATACCGAACTGACAGAGGAACAGCGCGAATATTTGAGCATGGCCCATGCCTCGGCCCTGAACCTGCTCAACATCATCAACGACATCCTCGATTTCTCGAAGATCGAGGCCGGCAAGCTCACCATCAACCAGGAATCCTTCTCCCCCGCCGACCTGCTGCGAGCAACCGTACGCAGCCTGGAACTGCGCGCCAGGGAAAAATCACTGGCGCTCAACCTGCACATCGCACCCGACATACCATTCGCCATCGAAGCCGATCCGGGCCGGTTGCGGCAAGTGCTGATCAACCTGACCGGCAATGCCATCAAGTTCACCAACGCAGGCGGCATCGACATCAGCATCGATACCGCCGGCTGCAAACAACCGCACTGCCTGCATATCTGCGTGGCTGATTCAGGCATCGGCATCGCCCAGGAGAAACTCGGCTCCATCTTCGACGCATTCACCCAGGCCGATGGCTCCATTACCCGTAATTTCGGCGGCACCGGACTTGGCCTGACCATCTCGCACAAACTCATCGAGCTGATGGACGGAAACCTGTGGGCAGAAAGCAAACTGGGGCTCGGCAGCCGCTTTCATCTGATCCTGCCCTATCGCCCGGTGGATACCGAAACCGACGATATCGAACCGGAAGCGCAGCCTCCGGAGGCCGCGCCCCCCGCCCCCGAGTCGGCCCCGAGCGCGGCCCTGAACATACTGCTGGCCGAGGACAACCCGGTAAACCGCGCCCTTGCGATCGCCCTGCTTGGCAAACTCGGGCATCAGGCAACCCTGGCCGAAGACGGAGCCGAAGCAATCGCGGCTTTCGCGCCCGGCCGCTTCGATCTGATCCTGATGGACATGATGATGCCCGGCGTTGATGGCCTCACCGCCATCGCCCGCATTCGCGAAATCGAGACGCGTGCTGCGGCCGTGCCGACGCCCATCATCGCCCTCACCGCACACGCCATGCAGGGGGACCGCGAGCGCTTTCTGTCGCTTGGCGCCGATGGTTATGTTTCCAAACCGATCCGGCTCGACGCGCTCAAGTCGGCGATTGACGAAGCCGTTAACAGCCGTATCAGTTGATCAGAGGCAAATCGGATGAAGGGCCTGTTGTTTACCGAATTCATGGAGATGGTCGAAACGACCTGGTCGTTCGACATGGCCGACGCCATTCTCGCCCGCTCGAAGGTCGCATCGGGCGGCGCATACACCTCGATAGGCACCTATCCGCATTCGGAAATGACCGCGCTGATCGAAGCCCTGTCGATAGAATCGCAAACTCCGGCATCCGATCTGGTTCGCGCCTTCGGCAGGCATCTGTTCGGCCGATTCACGGTTGCCTACCCACGCATCCTGACCGGCATGGATGACAGCTTTCAGTTCCTCGGCGGCATTGAAACCCTCATTCATGCCGAAGTTCGCAAGCTTTATCCGGACGCCGAACTGCCCACCTTTGAAACCGAGTTCTCTCCCGGGCGCCTGACTCTCACCTATTTTTCCGATCATCCGTTTGCCGAACTTGCGCAGGGATTGATCGAAGGCTGCCTGTCGCATTTCGGCGATAGCGTCGAGTTGCAACGAGCGCCCACGCCACACCTGCCTGGTGCTCAGGCCCGATTCATTCTCACCCGAACGGCTTGAACCATGTCGGAAGAGGTCTGGCAGAAACGATTCGAGCGCGAGCGACTGGCGCGCAAGGAAGCCGAGCGCATCCTGGAAGAAAAGTCACGCGACCTGCATCAAAGCAATCAAAGTCTGCGCCGACTCGCTTCAGAACTTGATCTGATGATCAAGAGTCGCACCAATGAACTGACCCACGCGCTGAAAGCTTCGGAGCAGCAAAAGGAACAGTTATCCAGTCTTAATCAGGAATTGCGCGCTGCGCGCCTGTTCGCGGAAGCAGCCAACCGGCTCAAGGGTGAATTCCTTGCCAACATGAGCCACGAAATCCGCACCCCGATGAACGGCGTCATCGGCATGGTTGACCTTGCTCTGGAAACAGAACTTACCCGTGAACAGCGCGAGTATCTGAATCTGGTCAAGACATCCGCCGACCATCTGCTCACGGTAATCAACGACATCCTCGACTTTTCCAAAATCGAGGCCGGCAAGCTCGATATTCAGGAAATCGGGTTCGATCTGATCGAACTGATTGGGGAAACGCTGAAGTCGCTCGCCCCCCGCATTGCGCTGAAAGATCTGGAACTGACCTACGATCTCGGGCAGGACACACCGCGCTTTGTTACCGGCGACCCCGCGCGGCTGCGACAGATCTTCATCAACCTGCTCGGCAACGCAGTCAAATTCACCGAGCGCGGTGAAATCGGTCTTGCCGTAACCGGTTGCGACAGGTCGCTGCAAAAACGGGATGAAGGCGGCAACATCTGCCTGGAATTCGCGATTCACGACACCGGCATCGGCATACCCGTAGAACAGCAACGCAATATCTTCGCCGCGTTCTCGCAAGCCGATGGCCAGGTCACGCGCAAGTATGGCGGCACCGGACTCGGACTCACCATCACCAAGCAACTGGTCGAGATGATGGGCGGTGACATCCAGGTGGAAAGCGAAGTCGGTCACGGCTCGCGATTCAAATTTCGGGTCTGGCTCAAGGAAGCTGCGGAGCCGGAGGAAGTCCTGCGCCTGGAAGCCGGTCTGAAAGGTCTGCGCGTTCTTGCAGCAGATGACAACCCAGCCCATCTTCGTGTGCTCACCCTGATGCTGGAGCGTTTGCACATGCGTCAGGAGACCGTTGCGGATGGCGCAGCCGCACTGGACAAGGCTAACCAGGCGCAAGCGGAGGGAGATCCGTATCGCTTCATCCTGCTTGATGCCCGGATGCCCGGCATCGACGGTTTCAAGGTGGCGGAAACACTGCGCCGTGACGACCGGCACTCGGCCATCCCGATCATGATGCTTGCTTCCGCAGGGATGCGTGGCGATGCCGCGCGTTGCAAGGAACTTGGCCTGAGCGCCTACCTCACAAAACCGGTAGCGCTGACCGAACTTCGCACAGTTCTGGAGACCGCCATGGGAAGCGATCGCGAAAGCCCGCTGCTCAAACAACACAACCCGCAAGGCGCCCACACCGGCTACGAAGTGCTGCTGGTTGAAGACAATCTGGTCAATCAGAAGCTCGCCATCAAGTTACTCGAGAAACAGGGACATCGCGTCACGGTCGCCGATAACGGCAGGCTTGCCTTGGATGCATGGCGCAAGGGTCGCTTCGACCTGATTCTGATGGACATGATGATGCCGGAGATGGATGGCCTCGAAGCCACTCGCCGGATCAGAGAAATCGAGCGCAATGAGCCGGAACACAGTCCAGAGGGGCACATCCCGATCATCGCAATGACTGCAAATGCCATGACGGGGGATCGTGAACGCTGCATCGATGCCGGCATGGACAGCTATATTTCCAAACCGGTCAAGCCTGAGGTGCTGTATCAGGAAATCAACCAGATCCTGCGCGGTGCAACAAGGCGATCGGCGCCTGAGCCCATCGCCCCGAAACAGCCGGCATCGACGTTCTCCCGGCATGAAGAATTGCCGATCTTCGATCGCGCCGATGCGCTGTCGCGCATCGCAGACGATGAGGAGTTGCTGGTCACCCTGCTCGACATGTTTGCTGCCGATGCGCCCAGTTACCTGGATGAAATCGACAACTCGCTGGCCAGCCAGGACTGGCCGCTTCTGTTGCGCGCAGGGCATACGCTGAAGGGGGTATTTGCCACATTCTCGGCGCGGCGAGGCGAACAACTTGCCAAAGAACTCGAGAACGCGGCGAAAGCCAATGATTCGGTCGCATGCGCCAGCCTGGCTGCAATCCTGCATGAGGAAGTCGGCATATTCCTCAAAGCGGTGGAAGCCGCGCGTTGATCATCCGCCTTTAAAGCATATTGCATGCAATCCGACCTTCTCGCCGCTCTCGACACAGGCCACAATTGACGGCAACCAGAAAATGGATCCAAGCTTGAACAATCCGCCCGCCGGGGATGTTGGACCCGGCTCAACCCAGGAGACGGTTGTGAAAATCGACATCGCCCCAAGGACAACCACTGCCGTGCGCGGCAAGGATGTCAAGTCCGTACTCGGTCAACCAGGCCGCCTGTCGCAACCCGCCGAACCAGCCGCTGTCAGTGATGATGTCCAGCTGACCGACACCGCCGAAAGATTGCGGCAACTGGAAAGCAGTATGGGCAGCGTCGAAATCAGCGACAGCGCCAAAATCGAGTCGATCAGACAAGCGATTGCCGATGGCAATTTCAAGGTCGATGAAGAAGTGGTTGCCGAAAACCTGGTGCAGGAATCCATCGCCAATATCAGCCAACGTGCGTCCCTGATCAATCCGTGAAAATGAATTCCACGCCAATGGACCCGCTCGATGCCGGCCTGCCTGCGCTCAACCAGCACCTTGAGGACTTTCTTGTGCTGCTTGACGAAGAAGCCCGGGCTCTGGCCAGCGGCGATTCCGAATGTCTTGGCGAACTCAATCTGAAGCGACATGGGGCGAGCCAGGAAATTGCCGAACGCTGGGGCCATCTCGCCGAACAGCTTGGCCTCCCGGCCAATGCCAGCCTGCCGGCGCTTCGCACGCGAGCATTCGTTGACAAGTCCCCAAGCACCAACTGGCTGCGACTTGAAACGCTTACGCAGGAAGCAGCCCGTCGCAACCGCGTCAACGGCCGTCTGATCGAAGAACAAATGCATCGCACCCAGGCCGCGCTGCAAGTCCTGCAAAGCGCATCGAGTCGAAATCTTTACGGGGCAGATGGTCGCCTCAGCGATATTCTCAACATTAACCGGAGCATAGACACCGCATGAACACCTTGACCCTGACCGTTACCGGCATGAGCTGCATGGGCTGTGTAAACAGCGTAAAAAACCTGGTTTCCGCCCTGCCAGGCATCAATGCCATCGAAATCGACCTTGCCAGCGGTCGTGTTGAAGTCAAACACGATCCTGCCCAGAGCGACGCAGCAGCGATCCGCGCCAGCATCGAAGACGGCGGCTACGGTATCGCCGGCTGAGCGGCACTCAGCTCGCTCTATCCAGTGCCCGCGCCAGATCGGCGCGGATATCCGCAGTATCTTCCAGCCCTACCGAAATCCGAACCAGGCCTGGACTGATTCCGTGCGCAGCCTGTTCTTCCGGCGTGTAGGTCGAATGGGTCATGGATGCGGGATGTTGTACCAATGTTTCCGTATCGCCCAGACTGACGGCGCGGGTACACAGCATTAACGCATCCATGAAGCGACGGCCGGCCTCGAAACCGCCTTTCAGTTCGAGCGCAATCATGCCGCCCGGCAAGCTCATCTGACGCTGTGCCAGCGCATATTGCGGAAAATCGGGCAGACCAGGATATGCCACTTGCGCTATAGCCGGATGCCCGGCCAGAAACTCGGCCAACTCCTGCGCACTGGCGCTGTGCGCGCGCATGCGCAACGCCAGTGTTTTCAAGCCGCGCAGCACCAGAAAAGCATCGAAAGCCGACATCACCGCACCGGTCATTTCCTTGACCCCGAAGAACCGCATGCGCTGAATGGCTTCCAGCGGACCAATCACCGCTCCGGCAAGCAGGTCGCCATGACCGCCAAGATACTTGGTCGCGGAATGCACGACATAGGTTGCGCCGTGCTCCAGCGGACGTTGCAGGTAGGGGGTGCAATAGGTGTTGTCGACCATCAGATCGACGCCATGCGCCTTGCCGATTTCGGCGATTGCGCGCAGGTCGATCAAACGCATGTTCGGATTTGCCGGTGATTCGCAATACAAAAGCCGAGTGCGCGAAGACATCGCGGCAGCGACCTCATCCGGTCGTGTCATATCGACATGCCGAACAGTCACACCCAATCCTGCCAGGCCATGCCGAAAAAAGCCGAAGGTGCAACCGTACAGGGTCTGGTCGGCAACGATCTCGTCGCCGGCCTTGACCAGACTGTAGATCGCGGAAGTGATTGCTCCCATGCCGGAGGATGTGCATAACGCCGCCTCGCCGCCTTCCAGGCTGGCAAGACGCGCTTCCAGCAAAGCGACAGTCGGATTGCCTACCCGGGAATAGATGTAACCGGGAGACTCGCCGGCAAAGCGCTGCATGCCGACCTCGGTGCTCTCGAAAGCGAACGTCGAAGTCAGATACACCGGCGGTACCAGCGCGCCTTCTGATTTCGCGGGATCGTAGCCAAGGTGGATCGCCCGGGTGGAAAAACCATGGGCTGGAATTGGATGTTCAATTGTCATGAATGTGAGGGGTCGTAGATAAACAATTCGATTTCGCCCTCTTCCTGACGGGCTTTCAAAAGACAGGTTTTCACTGCATCCGCCACCTTGGCGGGTGAAACCGGCTTGACCAGAAACCCGGCCGCCCCGCTTTCCTTTGCGTCTTTCACATATTGCGCTGTCGGCGTCGCAGTCACCATCACCACCTGGGTAACGACGCCGTATGCCTTGATCGCCTTCAATGTCTCGATCCCGTTCAGATCGGGCATTTCGATATCCAGAAAAACGATCTCCGGGCGAAATTGCAACAGCAACTCCAGCGCCTGCTTGCCATTGGTTGCGCGCTCGACATGATGAAAGCCTTCATGCCGCAACACACCTGCCAACAGGGTCAACATCAGGCGATCATCGTCAACAATGAGGATACGCGATTGGTCCATGATTGAATTTTGGGTTCGGGGATTGCCTTGCTCGGCCAGCACATTGATGACCATCCAAGCAGGGTTTGATCTTACTTGGCTTCACACCCTCGGGCGCGGCTAGAATGGGATAAAACATACCCTTCAGGACTGCTCGCCATGTTGCGAGCAGTCTCGACCAACGGCCGCACGACCAACTTAGGAGATGATGATGAAAGGCCAGGAAAGCAAGAAAACCGCCAAGAAGGAACCCGCCAAGACCATGAAGGAAAAAAAGGAAGCAAAAAAGCTCAAGAAGGAAGAAAAGAGTCGGCAATGAAACCATCCAGTTCGCGCTGATCTGCCATGGCTGTCTGGATTCCCGTTCTGAAAGCCGCGTTGCCCTACGTCAGCAATCTAGTGGCGACGGCCCTGCCGGTATTCACCAGCAAAAAGGAGCAGGAAGCTTCAGCCGAACTGGTCGCGCGGCAGATCGCCGAATTACAGACTGCGGTTACCGGCAATGCCGAGGCAGTGAAAGGTCTGGCGGCGCAGCTTGAAAAAACGATCACCGCGCTGGAGGCAGGTGAATCCGACCTGTCGCGACGCTTCGCCGGGCTGCAGGAAGGACTTGGACGTTGCGAAAGCGCCGCCAGCCTGCTCCAGGCGCAAACCAGCCGGCAGGAAAGCGGCGCGGCAGCCATGCAGATCAGGATTGATGCGCTCGATCAACAACTCGCGAGCGAGCGACGCCGGGGAATTGCGATCGCTCTGGTCGCAGCGCTCGCCTTGATCGTCGCCGTCTTCGCCCTGCTGCGCTAAATAAGGAATTTCAGGACTTGTCGCAGGCGCCCTCGGCGCACGATCCTTTTGCCGAGCAACAGCCGCAACCGTTATCGCTGTCGCGGAATGGACCAAGTTGCGGGTTCTTGCTGGCGAAGCCGCGATACAGGCGGTCGACCCCGATACCGATCAGGCCGATGCCCATGATCAGGCCGATAGTGGTCAGATAAGTGCTCATTCCCCCGCTCCCAAACCGGCGAAGCCCATGAAGGCGAGCGAGAGCAGGCCGGCGAGCATCAGCGACAGCGCCGTGCCTTGCACCACGTTGGGCACGGTCGCGAGACGCAGGCGTTCGCGCAGCCCGGCCATCAGCAGCAAGGCCAGAGTGAAACCAAGACCGCCGGCGGTGGCGAAGGTGAGCGCCTGCGTGAAGCTGTATTCGCGAGCGGTCTGGAACAGCGCGACGCCGAGCACCGCGCAGTTGGTGGTGATCAGCGGCAGATAGATGCCGAGCGCTCGGAAAAGTACCGGGCTGTACTTCTTCAGCACCATTTCCACCAGTTGCACCGCCGACGCGATGATCACGATGTAGGAAATCAGACGCAGGAATTCGAGATTGAACGCGGACACCAGCCAGTTCAGGCCGAAGGCGCACAGGCTGGCGACGACCATGACAAAGGTGGTGGCGGCCCCCATCGGCAGCGCGGTATTCAGACGTGCTGAGACGCCCAGGAAAGGACACAGCCCGAGAAACATGGCCAGCACGAAGTTGTTGGCCAGCAGCGTGCCGATGAAGATTTGCGAGAGCGATTCGGTCATGCTCTTGCCTCCGCCGACTGGATGGCAGCTGGCTTGGCCTTGCGGATATTCAGCCAGTTGAACAGCAACAGCCAGGCGCCCAGCACGAAGAAGCCGCCCGGCGGCAGCACCATCACCACCCAGGGCTGGAACTCGGGCCCGAACAGCGCGATACCGAACAACTTGCCGGCGCCGAGGATTTCCCGCACGGAGCCCAAGGCCAACAGACCGATGGTGAAACCGGCGCCCATACCGAGCGCGTTGATTACCGACTTCAGCGGCGGATTCTTCGACGCGTGCGCTTCGGCGCGGCCGAGGATGATGCAATTCACCACGATAAGCTGAATGAACGCGCCCAGCGCGTCGTACACCGCCAGACTGATGGCCTGGATCAGGTAATCCACCACGGTAACGAAGGTGGCGATGATCAGGATATAGGTGGCGATGCGGACTTCCTTCGGAATGACGTTGCGCAACGCGGAAACCAGCAGCGTGGACGCGACCAGCACGAAGGTGGTAGCGAGCCCCATGCTGAGCGCGTTGACCGCCGAAACCGAGACCGCCAGCACCGGGCACATGCCCAGCACCATGACGAACACCGGGTTCTGCTTCCAGATGCCTTCCAGCAGCTCTTCCACATTGGAGCGTTGTTTCTGTCCCGGGATGGCCATGTTCACTTGCCTCCTTGCAGCTTGTCGAGATGCGGAACCAACAGCGGCAGCAGCTTTTGCGCGCTCTCGTTGATGCCCTTGCCCACCGCCTTCGACGTCACCGTGGCGCCGGCGATGGCGTCGATTTCCCAGGCATTCTGTTTACTGCCGTGCTTCACCGTCTTTATCGCATGCGCCAGCGATTTCATGTCGGCGGCCAGGGTCGCGTCCAGCGCCACGAAGTTTTTCAGGAAGGCGGCGTCGGTGATGATCTTGTCGCCGATGCCCGGCGTTTCCCGCATCGACACCACGCCGAGGCCGGTGATGGCCTGCTTCGCGGTGTCGTAGGCATAGAGCACGCGCACTGTGTCGGCGTAGCCCTTGGCTGCGCCCTCGGCGGCCACGCCCTTGAGCGCGCCGACTGCGTCGTAGGCGGCGTAGAACTTGACAGCGCCTTGCGGCACGACGGCGCCGGCCGGCTCGATGCCGCCACTGCCGGCGACGAACTCCCTGACGCTGGAAGCGCCCGGAATCACCTTGAACACTGCGCGTTCCAGCGCCAGTTTCTTGTTCGCGGCGACCGGTTCGAGCGTGCCCTGATAGGCGGTCACGATCAGGATGCCGCACACCGTGGCGACGATGCCCAGCGTGCGGATCATCGCGGCGCTGGGGGTAGCGGGTTGCAGGGAGGCGGCTTCGCTCATGCTTTCTTCCCCTTCACCTGCCCGAACACCTTGGGTTGTGTCACCTGGTCGATCAGAGGCGCCAGCGCGTTGCCGATCAGGATGGCGTACATGACGCCTTCGGTGAGGCCGCCGAAGTAGCGAATCATCACGGTCAGCACGCCGATCAATGCGCCGTAGATCCACACGCCTTTCGGCGTCACCGGCGAAGTCGCCATGTCGCTCGCCATGAACACCGCGCCCAGCATGATGCCCCCGGAAAGCAGCACGAACAGCGGGTCGGGATAGCGTGCCGGATCGATCATCTGGAACACCTGCGCGGTCAGCGCGGCGCTGCCCAGGATGGCAACCGGAATGCGCCAGTCCATGAACTTGCGTACCGCCAGATAAGCGCCGCAAAGCAGGATCAGGATGGCCGATGTCTCGCCCGCCGAGGCGGTGACGCTACCGCTGATGAAGTCCATCGGCGTCGCCAGCACATTCTCGAATTTCCAGCGCGCCAGCGGCGTCGCGCCGGTGAAGCCGTCCAGCGCCTGCTTGGCCCAGACCGAAATGTCGGGCGGCTGCATCAGCGGCGTGGTGAACGTGGTCGGCGCGAATTCGCTGAAACGTTGCGGCGAGAAGGCGGGTATCCAGGTCGTGATGGCAACCGGAAACGCCGCCTGCACGAAGGCGCGGCCGACCAGCGCCGGGTTCATCACGTTGAAACCGATGCCGCCGAACAACGCCTTGCCCAGCGCGATGGCGGCAAAACCGGCGACCACGCCCATCCAGAGCGGGAAGGCGGGCGGCAGACTCAGCGCCAGCAGCAGACCGGTGATGGTCGCGGACCAGTCCGACAGCGTGTTGTGCTGGCCGGAGAGCTTGTTGAACAGGCGTTCGCTGCCGATACAGGCCAGCACCACCGTGATCAACGACGCGAGCGCGGAAAGGCCGTACTGCCAGACCGAAAAGGCGGCAATCGGCAACAGCGCCAGCACCACGTTGAACATGATGGTCTCGACGCTGGCGCCTTTCACCACATGCGGCGAGGTGCGCAGTTCGATACGCGGAGTCATGTCGATTTACCTCGCAGAATGCCCTTCGCCACGCGGAACTGCTGCACCAGCGGAATATGCGAAGGACAGACATAAGTGCAGCAACCGCATTCGAAACAGTCGCCAAGATGAAAGCTGGAGCCCATTTCCTCATATTCGCGTTGCGCGGCAAGCATGCCGAGCATGGAGGGATTGAGTCCCATCGGGCAGACCTTTACGCACTCGCCGCACTTGATGCACGGCCAGACACGGCGCGGGCCTTCCAGTTGCAGCTTGTCGAACACCAGGATGCCGGACACGCCCTTGGTTACCGGCACGTCGAGCGAGGCAACGGCCTGGCCCATCATCGGGCCGCCGAGCACGATTTCGCGCTCGTCGCTGTTGGCTGCGCCGGCCCATTCCAGCACCGTGCGCATCGGTGTGCCGATCGGCACCCAGTAATCGCCCGGCTTCCTGATGCCGGGCCCGGTCACGGTAACCACGCGTTCGGTCAGCCCCTCGCCGGCCGGCAGCAACTGGCCCAGTTGCGCCAGCGTACCGACGTTGTTGACCACCACGCCGACATGCATCGGCAACTTTCCAGGCGGCACTTCCACGTTCAGCAGCGACTTGATCAGCATCTTCTCGGCGCCCTGCGGGTACTTGGTCGGTACCGCCCGCACCGTGATGCTGCCGTCGGCAGGCAAACATTTGCGTATCGCCTCGACCGCGTCCAGCTTGTTGTCCTCGACACCGATGATCGCGCGCTCGGCGCCGATCGCCCGCATCGCCAGCCGCGTGCCGACCATCAGATCGTCCGGATACTCCAGCATCAGGCGGTGATCGCAGGTCAGGTAGGGCTCGCACTCGCAGCCATTGACGATCAGTGTGTGGATCTTGTGCTCGGCCGGCACGGTCAGCTTGGCGTGGCTGGGAAAAGTCGCGCCGCCGAGGCCGACCATGCCGCTGTCCTGGATGGCCTGGATGATGTCGTGCGATGTGGCGGTGGCGAGGTCAATCGGATTGGCCCAGCCGACTTGCTGGATGGAGGCCTCGTACACGCGCAGCACGATGGATTCGACCCAGGGGCCGCGCGCGCTGGCTTTCAACTCGATGGCCTCAATGACGCCGTCGGCCGGGGCATGAATGGGAACCGACAGGAATCCGTCGGCCTTCGCGATGGGTTGGCCGCGTACGACCTCCTCGCCGGCCCGAACAAGGGGCACTGCCGGCTTACCAATGTGCTGCGCGAGGGGGAGGATCATGCGCGACGCAAACGGCATCCGACGAATCGGACTGCCGGCAGTGCTCTTGTGCGCGTCGGGATGAACCCCGCGCGCGAATGTGTTGCGATGGAAGATGGACAGGAAGCTCATGGGGGCGAGTCGCTAGTGGCAAGTCGCAAGTAGCAAGTGGCGACACGCCACTCGCGACTTGCGATTCGCCATTCGCCGTCTTTTCATCAGTTGTACTTCGCCGCCCGGGCGATCAGCTTGTCGACGCCGGCTTCGCTCAGGTTCCACGGTGTGCCGGGATGGATACAGCCGGCGGTGCATTTCTCGGCGGCCTTGACCAGATCGGCAAACTTGACGCCCTGCGGATTGATGACGATGGCTTTTTTGTCCTCGTTGTAGGCGAAGGTCTTCGGCGCCAGCTTGGTGCATTCGTCGCAGGCAGTGCATTCCGGCGTGTCGATGTAAACCGCTTCGTAACCGTCCGGGCCGACGGCCGGCGCGGCGGCAATCTGCGCCGAGGATGCCGTGGCATCGACGGCGACGCCGGCGCCGAAATTGGCCAGGCTGGCGCTGATCTTGCCGAGCAACTCGGCACGCGCCTGGGAGGCGATGGCTTCGACATCGACCTCGGCCTTGTTCAGACCGGCGACATCCTTCAACTGCTGCCAGAACTGCTGCCGCTCTTCGCAGGAATTGACCAGTTCAAGCGACACCATCACGCGCATCAGGCGATTCTTCTTGTCCACCGCCCAGATGTACGGGAACTTGCCGTCGCGATCTTCCACTTCAAGTTTCAGGAAATCGGCCAGCAGCACCATGTCGTCGTTCCAGGTCTCCGGCGGCGCCTTGCGGAACTGCTTGGCGAAACGGCCCTCGCCCAACGCAAAGTCGGCGAAGGTCATCGGCAATTCCATCTTCTGCTCGGCGCCGTCTTCGTCCTTGTAGGACAGTGTGTACATCGGCCAGTCGGCCTCCATCTCGGGATTGCCTTCCAGACTGACGCATTCGCTGAAGGTGACGCCGAGGTCGGGGTTGTAGCGGAACAGCGGATAGGCGCGCGATTCCACCGCCAGTTTCGAGCGTTCCACCGCCATGTCGTCACCGACGCCATGTTCCGGCGGGCAGACGGCATAGATGTTGAACAGCGCCGGGCGGCGACTGTTGAGGCCGTCGACATAGCTTTCGATCAGATGCGTCGGGCTGGAAATGGCGCTCTGCGCGACGAAGGCGGAGCGGTGCGCCATGCCGATCAGACTGATTTCCTTGCGGATTTCCTTCTTGCCGTGATCACGCTTGCCGTACGGCGACATGTCGGCGACCTGGCTGATGAAGCCGGATGTGCACGCCTGACCGCCGGTATTGGAATAGACCTGGGTATCGACCACCAGAATCTTCACCGGCATGCCGGTCATCAGCGCGCGCGACAGGTTCTGGAAGCCGATGTCGTACATCGCGCCGTCGCCGCCGATGGCGACCACCGGCGGACACAGATGCCATTCTTCCTCGTTGAACTTTTCCCAGTTGTAGTAGGTGAACTCCGCGTCGTGTTCGGCCGGGTTGTAACCACCGTTCAACTCCAGTTCTGCCATGCGAACCGCCTTGAAGCTGTCAGCCATCTTGGCCATGTGGCCTTCGAAGATGCCCATCGCGACCGACGGCGAATCCTGGAAAAGATGCGATGTCCACGGGAACGGATACGGGTTGAACGGGTAGGTGGAGCCCCACACCGAGGTGCAGCCGGTGGAATTGACGATACCCATCTCGGCGCGGCCGCGCTTGGTCGGGCCTTCGACATAACGCCACTTGAGGTCTTTCAGGCGCGCCAGCAACTGCGTCACCCATTGCAGCCACTGCGGATCGATCGGCTGCGCGGCATGATTCGCCATCAGGCTTTCCGACAGATTGGCCAGGGTCAGATCGCTGCCCTGGTGTGCCGCCACGGCGCGCATCATGGCGCTGGTATCGCTCAGGTTGACGCTCTCGGTCAGCTTCATGCGCAGGTGCTTTTCCAGCCCGTCAATGAGACTGGTCAGCTTCTCGACGAAGGCGGCGACGCGCGGCTGCATCAGCGCGGTGACCGTGCTGGTGAAGATATGGATCGCGGTTTTCTCGCCACAGCCGGTGCAGGCGCCATCGCCGCAGGCCATCGAGCTGTAGTTTTTCTTGTCGAGCAGCAGCGTTTCCAGCGCGCCGATCTTCTCGTCGAGACTGTCGATCCGGCTGTATTCCTTAGGCGTGGTCGGCAGATCGAGCCAGAAATTCCAGTCCTGGCGCAGTTGCGTAATGCTGGCTTCGGTCTGCTTGACCATCTTCAGTGCGTCGTCCTCGCAGACATCGACACACAGCGCGCAGCCCTTGCAGGTGTAGGGATTGACGGTGATCGAGAACAGTCCACCAGCGCCCTTGGCCTTCTTCTCTTTCAGATTCCAGTACGGCTTGGTGGTGGCGAACTGGAATTCACCGATCTGCTTTTCGAGCAGGTGGTATTCCTCTTCCATCGCGGCGTTGCCCTGATTCGGGTCTTCGTGCATGGCGTCCTCGATTGAACGCTTCAGCAACGCGCGCACGTCGAGGCCATCCTTGTCCAGCACGCCGCGCAGCTTCTTCTCGATTGCACGCGCGCCCTTGCGCAGGAAGCGGGTCGGGCGGCCGCTCATCTCGATGTTGGAGATGGCGGTATTCAGCACATCGCCGACGGTGGAAACCAGGCCGGGAATGGCCGAATCCGGACACTCTGTGTAGCAGTTGCCGCAGGCGGTGCAATTTTCTGCGGTCCACACCGGATGCTCGAAGCGGATCTGCGTCATGTCGCGATACACGCCGGTCACGGCGGGAATCATGGCCATGCCCATGAACGGGTCGGCGAGATTGTCGGAGCCCTTGCCCGAAATATAGAAACTGCCGGTCTGCTCCCAGAACCGATGCGTATCGGCCGCCTTGGTCAGGCCGCCTTCGTTTTCCGGCAGGCGCTTCAGCATGATCGGCAGCGACGGGGTCAGCTTGAAGCCCGCCGGCTGGCGCGCGCCAACCTGCTTCACTTCAGCTGGAATCTCGTGGATTTCGGTGTAACCGCGCTTCACCACGCGCAGGTTGTCGTCCACCACGCGCTTGCCCTTCTTGCCGAACTTGTCGTTGAGCTGGTATTCGATGGCCTTGAACAGCGTTTCCTCATTCAGGCCGGCGCGCTCCTGTACGCCCGAGGCATGGAAGAACGCGCCCTGGAAGGCGTTGCCCTGCATGCGCAGTTGCAGATCGGGGTTGGAGGATTCCTCGCGCGCGATGCTGAACGCATCCAGGTAAAAGACATGGATGTCGTTGTCGGCGATGAACTTCTGCGTGTGCATCGGGAAGGTGGCCCACAGCGCGGCGGCATCCGGCAGGTTGCTCTGGATGATGAACACGCCGCCCTTTTTCAGGCCCGCCACCGCGTTGGTATGCAGGAAGACCTGCGGATCGGGCGACAGCACGACATCGACCTGGGTGTATTCGCAGTTGACGCGGATTGGTTCCGGCGCGGCGGACAGGTAGTAGGTGGTGGGTTGCCCCTTTTTCTCGGAGCCGTATTTCGGATTCGCCTTGATGTCCCAGCCGAGCAGTTCGAACAGTGTCATCGCCAGGTTCTTGCCGGTGGTCACCGCGCCCCAGCCGCCGACCGAGTGCATACGCACCGCGATCGCGCCCTTCGGCATCAGGTTGGGGTTTTCCGAACCTTTCAGCGCCAGTTCCCTGATCTTCGGATACGCCGCGAGGATGTCCTGTTGATGGATTTCCTGCTTCGGGTTGGCAGCCTGATCGCGGATGAAGTCGATCGACAAATAGAAGAATTTTCTATGCGCGCTGTTCGGCAGCATGTTTTCAATCGCGGCAACCAGACCTTCCGGTTGCAGATCGCGCGAGCCCAGGCCATAGCAGCCGGAATACAGGCGCGGCATGTCCGCCACCTTGGCATAGCTGGCGTAGCCGGGATAAGGCTTGCCGCCAGCGGTCTTGTCGTTTTCCACCGCGCCGTTTTCCAGGCACTTGCTGACCGTGGCGCGCACTTCACGCATCAGCGGCAGGTCTTCCGACAAAGGTTGGTCGGTACGTTCCAGCACCGCGACACCCTTCTTGCCTTTCAGAATCTGACCCAGCAGGTCACCCGGGAAGGGGCGGAAACAGGTCAGGTTGACGACGCCGACTTTCAGCTTGCGGTTGTCGCGCAGCCAGTCGGCGACGGCTTCCGCCTGCACGCACATGGAGCCCATGCCGAGAATGACGTAATCGGCGTCGGCGCAGCGGTAGGCATCGACGCGACTGTAGTTGCGGCCGGTCAGTTCGCCGTATTCGGCCATGCACTGATCCAGCAGCGCCGGGATGTGCTCGAAGAAATACGGACGTTGCGCGGCGGTAGCCTGCATGTGCGCATCCTGGTTGGCGACGGCGCCGGAAGTCATCGGCGTATCAACGTCCCAGATCGCCGGGATACGGCGGCGCATCGGCCCATAGATGATTTCCTGCGCCGGCGTCGGCGTAGTGATCATGTCGTCCGGGCGGCCGAGGAATTCGGCGACCAGTTCCTTCTCCGGCACCAGCACCGGCTCGATCAGGTGTGTGGTGAGGAAGCCGTCCATCGCCACCATCGCCGGCGTCAGACTGAGTTCAGCGGTCTTGCGCGCGATCAGGTTGAGGTCGGCGGCCTCCTGCGCGCTCTTGCCGAACACCTGGATGAAGCCGGTATCGTCGGCGCAGTGGTAATCGTCATGGCCGCAATGCACATTCAGCGTCGCCTTGGTGATCGCACGGCAACCCAGGTTGAGCACATAGGGCAGGCGCTTGCCGACCGCGCCATAGAGCGATTCGTGCATGAACGCCAGGCCCTGCGCGGAAGTGAAGTTGACCGCACGCAGGCCGGTCATCGCCATGCCGGCGGTAACGCCGGCGGCGGCGTGTTCGGATTCGGGTTCCAGGAAGATCAGCGGCCGACCGGACATGTTGACGTGGCCGGCAGCGACCGCCTCGGCCCAGTACTCGCCCATCTGGGTGGACGGCGTGATCGGGTAGGCGCCGGCGGCGTCGGAGGCTTCGCGCTCGACCAGAATCACGGCGGTGTTGCCATCGATGGCATCGCGCACGCCGGGGTATTTGACTGTCCTGGCTTCCGTCCTGGCTGCGGGTTTGCCACCCAATGCAGGCTCGATCAGGTGCATGTTGCCGAGAAGTTTGCTGAGGGGATTCTTGATCATGTGAATTGCCTTTTATTAAGAAAAACGCCGGGCTGACCCAGGTTTCACCTGGCCCCTTGCGGGGAGCGGTGCACGCTTGAGGGGCGAGCCGGAGCTGTTTTCATACAACGTTGGCGCTGACTGGGAGCGACTCGATGCGGATAATCTTCCTGGCCTCACGCCCTTTCATCATGCGGCTGTCATCCAGCCAGACGATGGCCCCGGTGGGGCAGCGCTCGATTGCTGTTGGCGACGCCAGGCTGTTCCTGGTGTAGTCGATCACCGCCAGGTTGTTTTCCAGGCGGATCAGTCCGGGGGCGGCATCCATCGCGCATTTGCCGCAGGCGGTACAGGCCACCTGGCATTGCGCTTCGGCGACATCGCCTTCCGCCCGGCTCTTGCAGGCCACCCAGAGCTTGTGACTCACGGGCTGCAAGGAAAAAAGGTCTTTCGGACAGACATCGACGCAGTCGCCACAGGCGGTGCAGCGATCGACATCCACTTCCGGCAGACCCTGTTTGTTCATGCCGATGGCGTCGAAATCGCATTCGACTTCGCAGTCGCCCAATCCGAGACATCCCCAGGCGCAGGCTTTGCCGCCGCCGGACACCGTCGCCGCCGCACGGCAAGTGCCGAGGCCTTCATATTTTGCGCGCTGCCAGGCGACATGGCTGCCACCCGCGCAAGCCAGACGCGCGACCTGCTTTTCCACCTCGCCCATCGCCACACCAAGAAAGCCGGCGATATAGGCGTTCATTTCCGGTGAATTGACACTGCACTTGGCCGGGATGATCTCGCCGGCAACGACCTGCTCGGCGAAATTGCGACACCCGGCCGTGCCACAGGCGCCACAGTTGGACTTGGGCAACATTTCCTCGACCTCGCCGATGCGCGGGTCTTCGTAGACATAGAGACGCTTGTTGGCAAAAGCCAGCATCCAGGCCAATGCGCTGCCCAGGACCGCCATGAAGGCCCCTGCCATCGCCACGCCTGAAAGCATCTCCATCTACACTCCTTTACCTGACAAAATCAGTCAGCAATCTATAGACCATTAAATCCATGAATGTTGCGGTGCACAGTTTATTGACATGCCGACTATGCAATCGGCCAATAATTTCAATCTTGAACATTGCCCCCATTAATGATGCAATGCAACAAACCCGAAACATCCACTAATCATGCCATCAGACTCTCAGCTCTACTACAAGAACAACCGCCTGAAGCAGTTGCGTGCCTTCTATCAGGTCGTTCGCTGCGGCAGCATTTCCAGGGCAGCGGAAAAACTGTTCCTCTCGCAGCCTTCGGTTTCTCTGCAAATCCAGGCGCTTGAACGCGAGATGGAAGTTGTGCTGTTCGAGCGCAGAGGGCCGCAACTAAAGCTTACACCGGAAGGTGAAGTACTGTTCAAGCTGGCTGAACCGCTGGTCGACGGCATCGACAAATTGCAGGAAACCTTCTCGGCGCACTTCGGCAAGCTGGAATCCGGGGAGCTGAAAATCGGCGCCGGCGAATCCACCATCTTGTACATCATGCCGGAGCCGGTTCGCCGTTTCGTCGCAGCCTATCCCAAGGTGCAACTCAAGATACTCAACGTCACCGGGCGTGACGGTCTCAAGATGCTGCGCTCGGACGAGATCGACTTCGCCGTTGGCTCGCTGCTGGAAGTGCCGGAAGACATCGAATACAAACCGGTGGTGAATTACGACCCGATGCTGATCACGCCGCTTGGCCACCCGCTGGCCGAGAAAGCGGCGTCCGGGGAAGAAGTCACGCTGGAGGACGTCAGTCATTACGGCCTGATCCTGCCGCCTTCGCATCTGTCGACCTGGCGCATCGTCAAGTATGTGTTCCAGCAGAACAACCTGACCTTCACCGTGACGCTGGAAGCCGGCGGCTGGGAAGTAATCAAGAAGTATGTCGAGCTGGGCATGGGCATTTCCATCGTCACCGATATCTGCATGACCGGCAGCGAAAAACTGGCCAGCATCCCGCTGACCAAATACTTTCCTCAACGCAGTTACGGCCTGGTGCTTCGCCGTGGTCGCTTCATGTCACCGCAGGCACAACGCTTCGTGGACATCATGGAAAGCGTTCACGCAGGCTGATGCCATCAAAGGATGACGGGCGAGCGCGGATTGATGATTTCCAGCAGTTCGAAAGACTGAATCAGCGAATTCTGCATGACCTCGGCCAGCACATTGCGCTCCAGATCAAGCGACTCCCAGGCGCTTTCGAGAAAAGTGAGGTTGTATTCGCCCAACTGGAAGCGAGCCTTGATATCGGGTGCCATGTGATAGGAAATATCACCGGCGACATGCACGATCGCAGCCTCCTTGCGCTGGTTTGGCGCCTGCAACGGGGTCAATTGATATTCGACCACCTCATCGAGCGCTGCCGGCACGCGCCAGGAGCGCAGCAGGGCCGCGCCGAGCTGCGCGAAGTTGAACCCGAAAACAGACTCTTCTGCGGCGATGATCGCCGCTTCGCCATTACCCTGCTGTTGCAGCACCTGGCGATACTGGACGGGACGGCTGGCATAAAACGCCAAGCGCCCTACCTTGTGCAGCAAGCCGGCCAGAAACATGCGCTCGGCTTCACGAATACCGGATTTCTGCGCCAGATTGCGCGTCACCACGCCGCAAGTGACGCTGTTGTCCCAGAAGTCGCGCATATCCACAAACTCGGAGGAGATGCCCTTGAAGGTGGTGATGACCGAGGTGGACAGGACCAGGTCGCGCAAGGCCTTCTGCCCGATCAGGGTGATAGCGCGGGAGATGGTATCCACCCGCGTGGGCAACCCGTACCAGGCGCTGTTCGCAAGTCGAAGCACGGTGGCGGCAATGCCGGCGTCGAGTTGCACGACTTCGACCAATGCCTGGATCGAGGTATCCGGCTGGTCGATCAGGTCATTCAACCGAATGGCCACATCCGGCAAACTGAAAAGCGTCTCGACTTCCTGTGCTAGCTGCTGTGGGGACATCGTCATCGCTTGCGCTCTTTCGCGTGAAATCCATGAAACACCGGACGATCGTGCTGCTTCTCGACGCGGCCATGAAAAGTGGTTTCAGGATAACGCTGGAACGCGGCATGTCAAAGTGGCTTCACGTCGGACCGGCTGGCGCAGGCTTGCCGCCTGGAGCATGCGAGGCGCCGGCACGATTTTTTCGCTTGGGCATTGCCTCGGCAATTGGCCAGCCGGCAAACTGTTTGCACACGGAAAGACGCCATCCACACATGACGTCTTTCCGTGTGATTTATTAGATCGCATCCACGAGAGGAGACACCATGAGTGACAACACCGAAACCGCCGCCGTCGCCCCCCCCAAGGCGAAGAAATCCGTAGCGCTGTCCGGCGTCGTCGCCGGCAATTCAGCGCTCTGCACGGTTGGCCGTACCGGCAACGATCTGCACTATCGCGGCTATGACATTCTCGATATCGCCGATGTCTGCGAATTCGAGGAAGTCGCCCATCTTCTGATCCACGGCCACTTTCCCAACCGGGAAGAACTGAACGCCTACAAAACGAAACTGAAAACCCTGCGCGGACTGCCGACCGTGCTGAAGAACGTGCTGGAGCAACTGCCTGCGTCGGCGCATGCGATGGATGTGATGCGCACCGCCGTCTCGGTCCTCGGCTGTGTGCTGCCCGAGGAAGAAAGGCAGCCCGTCCTCGGCGCGCGCAATATCGCCGACCGCCTGATCGCCGGTCTCGGTTCCGCGCTGCTGTACTGGTATCACTTCAGCCATAACGGTCGCCGCATCGAATGCGAAACGGACGACACCACCATCGGCGGCCATTTCCTGCATCTGCTGCACGGCCAACCGGCGCCGGAGATCTGGGTGCGCGCCATGCACACCTCGCTGATTCTCTACGCCGAGCATGAATTCAACGCCTCGACGTTCACCGGCCGGGTCATTGCCGGCACCGGCTCCGACATGTATTCGGCGATCACCGGCGCCATCGGTGCACTGCGCGGCCCCAAACATGGCGGCGCCAACGAGGCGGCATTCGGCATCCAGAGCCGCTACGACTCGCCGGATGAGGCGGAAGCGGACATCCGCGCGCGGGTCGCCAACAAGGAAGTCATCATCGGCTTCGGCCACCCGGTCTATACCCTGTCCGATCCGCGCAACGTAGTGATCAAATCGGTCGCCAGGCGGCTGGCGGACGCCAACGGCAATCACAAGCTGTACAACGTGGCGGATCGACTCGAAGCGGTGATGAAGGAGATCAAGAACATGTTCCCCAACCTGGACTGGTTCTCTTCGGTTTCCTACGCGATGATGGGCGTGCCAACCGCGATGTTCACGCCGCTGTTCATCATCTCGCGCACTACCGGCTGGGCCGCGCATGTCATCGAACAGCGCATCGACGGCAAGATCATCCGTCCGTCGGCCAACTACACCGGGCCGGAAGACCTGAAATTCGTGCCGCTCGACCAGCGGCCCTGACCTTCAGCCGGCTGGCGTGAACACGTCAGCCGGACCGGTTGCAGCCGGGTTACAACTCAAGCAGCAAACGCGCCGGATCTTCCAGCGCGTCCTTCACCGCCTTAAGGAAGCTCACCGCCTCGCGACCGTCGATGATGCGGTGGTCATAGCTCAGCGCGACATACATCATCGGGCGGATCACGACCTGCCCATTCTCGGCGATGGGACGCTCCTGAATCTTGTGCAGGCCAAGTACGCCGGATTGCGGCGGGTTGAGGATCGGCGTTGAAAGCAGCGAACCGAAGATGCCGCCGTTGGAAATTGTGAAGGTGCCGCCTTCCATTTCCTCCAGCGTCAACTCCAGGCTGTTGGCGCGGCGGCCGAAGTCAGCGATCCTTTTCTCGATCTCGGCGAACGACATCTTGTCGGCATTGCGCATGATCGGCACGACCAGACCGCGTTCGGAACTGACCGCCATGCCGATGTCGTAATAGTCGTGATACACCACATCGCGCCCGTCGATGCTGGCGTTGACCAGGGTGTACACCTTGAGCGCCTGGCACACCGCCTTGGTGAAAAAAGACATGAACCCCAGCTTGACGCCGTGTTCCTTCTGGAAACGCTCCTGATAGCGCGCGCGCAGATCCATCACCGGCTGCATGTTGATTTCGTTGAACGTGGTCAGCATCGCAGCGGTGTTCTGCGCCTCCTTCAGGCGCTCCGCGATGCGTTGCCGTAAACGCGTCATCTGTACCCGGCGCTCGCCGCGCTCGGGCGCGCACGGCGCACACGGCGCGGGAGTCTTTGCCGGCTGGACAGGCGCAAGCGCAGGCGCGGGCGGCGTGAACAAAGCGGTTTCAGGCACTGTCGGGGCCGGCGCAGGCGCCCTGGCCGGCTGGACCGGGGCGCTGGCGGCAGGCGCTTGCACGGCGGAGGCGACCGGCGCGGCGGATACTTCCGGCGCCGACAGCGGCATCGACTCCGACGCCTCGATCCGCGCCAGCACGTCGCCGGCCTTCACCTCGCTGCCGGCTGGCAGGCAGATTTCGGCGAGCACACCGGAAACCGGCGCAGCGACTTCCAGAATGACCTTGTCCGTCTCCAGATCGGTGAGCGGCTCATCGCGGCGCACAAAATCGCCCGGCTGCTTGCGCCACTCAAGCAGGGAGCCGCTCTGGACCGACTCGGACAGCTCGGGAGCCTTGACATCGATAAGCATGAATGACCTCGATTTGTGCATTGCAATAGGGCGGATTATAGGAAGGAAGGACCGCTCGCGCGCAGCGCAAATTCGCGGAAAATGCCGCCTCTCGCCCGAACCGAAGCAGACATGAACGATTTACCGATTTTCCCGCCAGCCGGCCAGCGCCGACGCATCGCGTTGCCGCCCGGCTCGGCGGATAGCCAGGTCATTTCCAGCCTCGCAAGCCAATCGCGGCGTCTGCTGGTCCTGACCCAGACCGCACAGGATGCGGCGAGGCTGGTCGAGGAAATGGCCTGGTTCGCCCCCGGTCTGAGCACGCACCTTTTACCGGACTGGGAAACGCTGCCTTACGACCCGCTGTCGCCGCACCCCGATCTGGTCTCGGAGCGCCTCTCCGCGCTCTGGCTGGCGGCCGCCGGCAAGGTGGATGTACTGGTCACACCGGCCGCCACGGCCATGCAGCGCCTGTGTCCGCCCGGTTACCTCAACGCACACGCCTTTCTGCTCAAGGAAAAGGACACGCTGAATGCCGACAAGCTGCGTTCTCGCCTGGCGCAAGCCGGCTACAGCGCGGTCAACCAGGTGCTGTCGCCAGGCGAGTTCGCCATGCGCGGCGGCATCTTCGACCTGTTTCCGATGGGCGGCGATCAGAAATCGGCCCTGCCCTACCGCATCGACCTGTTCGACGACGAGATCGAGTCGATCCGCACCTTCGACCCGGACACCCAGCGCACGCTTTACAAAGTGGCCGAGATTCACCTGCTGCCGGCGCGCGAAGTACCGCTCGACGAAGCCGGCGTGACCCGCTTCAGGCAGAACTTTCGCGATCGCTTCGAAGGCGACCCGGGCAAGAGCCAGGTTTACAAGGATGTCTCCAACAAGCTCGCTCCGGGCGGCATCGAGTATTACCTGCCGCTCTTTTTCGATGAAACCGCCACGCTGTTCGATTACCTCGGCGACGACACCGTCCTGGTGCTGCACGGCGACACCCAGGCTGCGGTCGAGGGTTTCTGGAACGACACCCAGAGCCGCCATCGCCTGATGCGGGGCGACAAGCAGCGCCCGTTGCTGGCGCCGGACGCGCTGTTCCTGCCGCCGGACCAGTTCTTTGGTTTGCTTAAACCCTACGCCCGCATCGATTTCGGCGGCCGGGCCGAAGCCGAGCAGGTATTGGCGTTCCAGGCCGCGCCGGCCGTGGAAGTCGAGCGCAAGGCGGAAAACCCCTATTACCGGTTGCAAGTCCACCTCGACAGCTTCCCCGGCCGCACCTTGCTGATCGCGGAAAGCCTGGGCCGGCGCGAAACCCTGGCCAACGCGCTGGCAGAATACGGCCTGAAACCGGCGCTGCTGGAGGGCTGGCCTTTAGGGGTCAAGGGGGAAGGTTCAGGAGACAAGGTTCAAACAACCGCCGCCCCCACCCTTCACCCCTTCGCGCTCACCACCGGCCCGCTGGCCACCGGCTTCATCGATCAATCCACCGATCTGGCGGTCATCACCGAAACCGAGCTGTACGCGCGCAGCCCGGTCACGCGCCGCGCCCGCGAAGGCAAGCGCGCGACGACGGCCGAAGGGCTGCTGAAAGACCTCTCCGAGTTGAAGATCGGCGACCCCGTGGTGCATGCACAGCATGGCATCGGCCGCTATCAGGGCCTCAGCGGTATGGACATGGGCAATGGCGAAGAAGAATTCCTCAACCTGGAATTCGCCGGCGGCGACAAGCTGTATGTGCCTGTCGCACACCTGCATCTGATCTCGCGCTATCTCGGCGGCGACCCGGATACCGCGCCGCTGCATCGCCTGGGCAGCGGCCAGTGGGAAAAGGCCAAGCGGCGCGCCATGGAAAAGGCGCGCGACACGGCGGCGGAACTGCTCAATCTGTATGCCCAGCGCGCCGCGCGCCAGGGCCATGCGTTCGAGACCAGCCAGCACGACATGGCAGCCTTTGCCGAAGGCTTCGGTTTCGAGGAAACGCCGGACCAGATGGCCGCCATCGAAGCCGTGGTCGGCGACATGACTTCCGGCAAACCGATGGACCGCCTGGTCTGCGGCGATGTCGGCTTCGGCAAGACCGAAGTCGCCTTGCGCGCCGCCTTTGTCGCTGCGGCAGGCGGCCGCCAGGTCGCGGTGCTGTGTCCCACCACGCTGCTGGCCGAACAGCATTTCCAGACCTTCTCCGACCGCTTCGCCGACACGCCGGTGCGGCTGGCCGAGCTGTCGCGTTTCCGCTCGCCCAAGGAAGTCGCGGTTGCGCTGGAAGGCATCAAGAGCGGCAGGATCGACATCGTCATCGGCACCCACAAACTGCTGTCGAAAGACATCCAGTTCAAGAATCTCGGCCTGACCATCATCGATGAAGAACACCGTTTTGGCGTTCGCCAGAAAGAACGCATGAAAGAGTTGCGCGCCGAAGTCGACGTGCTGACGCTGACCGCGACGCCGATCCCGCGCACGCTGGCGATGTCGCTCGAAGGCATCCGCGATTTCTCGGTCATCGCCACCGCGCCGCAGAAACGCCTGTCGATCAAGACCTTTGTGCAGCCGTTCTCCGATGGCCTGATCCGCGAGGCCTGCCTGCGCGAACTCAAGCGCGGCGGCCAGATCTATTTCCTGCACAACGAGGTGGACACCATCCGCACGATGTACGAGAAGCTGATCAAACTGCTGCCGGAGGCGCGCATCGAGATCGCCCACGGCCAGATGCCGGAACGCGAGCTGGAACATGTCATGCGCGACTTCACGCACCAGCGCTTCAACCTGCTGTTGTGCACGACGATCATCGAAACCGGCATCGACGTACCGACCGCCAACACCATCATCATGAACCGCGCCGACAAGTTCGGCCTGGCGCAACTACACCAGCTTCGCGGCCGCGTCGGCCGTTCGCACCACCAGGCTTATGCCTATCTGCTGACGCCGCCGGGCGAAGTGAAGGTAACCGCCGGCGCGACCAAACGGCTGGAAGCGATTCAAAGCATGGAAGACCTCGGTTCCGGCTTTTATCTGGCCATGCACGATCTGGAGATACGCGGCGCCGGCGAAGTGCTGGGCGACAACCAGAGCGGCGAGATGCAGGAAGTCGGCTTCAACCTGTTCAACGACATGCTGGCCGGTGCAGTGAAATCATTGAAGGCCGGCAAGGAGCCGGATATCGATGCGCCGATGGCGGTGACCACCGAAATCAATCTGCATCTGCCCGCGCTGCTGCCGGCGGATTACTGCGCCGATATTCACGAGCGCCTGGTGCTGTACAAGCGCCTGGCGAATTGCGACTCGACCGCACAACTGGACGATCTGAAGGAGGAACTGATCGACCGCTTCGGCCTGCTGCCGGAGCCGGCGCATACCCTGCTGGCTCTGCATCGTCTGCGACTGGAGACCAAACCGTTCGGCATCGCCCGCCTCAGCGTCGGCCCGGATGGCGCCAACATCCAGTTCGAACCGAATCCGCCGATCGACCCGTTGAAGCTGATCAAGCTGATTCAGACCAGGCGCGAATACAAGCTCGCCGGACAGGATCGGCTGAAGATCGCGAAGGATTGCCCGACGCTGGAAAAACGGGTGCAACTGATCAAGGACCTGCTGCGCGAAATTGCCTGAGCGTCTCAGCGCCGCTGGCGTACCCGCTCGAACAGAAATCGTAGGGTGGATAAGCGCAGCGCATCCACCCTGCACATGATCAAGGCAGAGGATTTCCTTTTGGTTCACGTTTTGCCGTGGGCACGGGCCGCATTCAGGGTGACCAGCGCTTCCGGGTAATCGAAGGCTGCTACCTGGCGCTCGAAGGTTGCCGCATCGCTGCCGAGAACCGATGCCAGTCCGGCGGATCGTTCCAGTACCAGCTCGCCAACCAGTGTGTTGCCCTCCGCAAGCAGCATGGCAATGCGATCCAGCTCGGATTCGATGTCTCGCAGATTGTTCTGCCGGGGAGGCTGCGATTCCAGTTCCAGGACCGCCGCCGCGATGACTGACAGATCTTCGTCAATGGTCGCCGCCAGGCTTGCCACTACGTCATCCTGACCAGCCTGCATGGTCGTTTCCAGATCGATGACCAGCCTGCGCAAATGCTCCAGTCCCAGCATCGCCGCCGTTCCCTTGAGGGTATGCGCGATCCGCCGCGCAGTGTTCGTGTCACCCGCACTCCGTGCATGCCGGAACTCCGCCATGTCGTTGGCATGAGTCGAGACAAAGGCTTGCAGCAGCCTGAGCAGAAGTTCTGTTTTACCCCGCACCGAACGCAACCCGGCCCCGACGTCCATACCGGGAATGCTCTCCAGGTAGCTGACCGGCATCCGGCTTTCGGTCATGGTCCTCATCGCTGGAGAAAACGTTTTCACCGTTCGTCCGGCTGAAACTGGCAGCCATTTCAGCAAGGCGGCATACAGCGACTGCGGGTCCACCGGTTTGGCGACAAAATCGTTCATCCCGGCGCTCAGGCAGGCGTTGCGGTCCTCTTCAAAAGCGTTTGCGGTCATCGCCAGAATCGGTCGCTCCGCCCAGTCAGGCAGCACGCGGATAGCCCGCGTGGCTGCCAGGCCGTCCATTACCGGCATCTGCATATCCATCAGGATCAGGTCGTAAGCGCCAGCCGCAGCCTTCTCCAGTGCCACCCTGCCGTTTTCGGCTGTATCCACCGCCAGGCCGGCGCCCTGCAGCAATTCCAGCGCCACCTCACGGTTGATGATGTTGTCCTCGACCAGCAGCAACCGGGTGCCGGAATGATCGCGGCGCAACACCTCATCGGCATGTTCGGGTGTTTTTTCCAACCCGGCGACCAGGACACCATGCCCGCGCATCAAACGCACCGTGAACCAGAACACGCTGCCCCTGCCGGGCTGGCTTTCGGCACCGGATTCACCCCCCATCAGACCGGCAAGCCGACGGGTGATGGTCAAACCCAAACCGGTGCCGCCGAATTTCCGGGTCGTTGAAACGTCGGCCTGGGTGAAAGCCTCGAACAGACCGGCCAGCTTCTCCGGCTCGATACCGATGCCGCTATCTTCGACCTCGAAACGAGCCAGCAGATATTCGCCCTCTTCCTCCAGCAGTCGAGCGCGCAGGGTGATGCCGCCGGTTTCGGTGAACTTGATCGCGTTGCCGGCGTAATTGAGCAGCGCCTGGCGCAGACGGGTAATGTCACCGCGAAGCCAGCGCGGCACATGGTCAACATCCACTGTCACGCTCAGGCCCTTGCTGCGCGCCGCTTCGCCGATCATCGAGGCAACATGATCCAGTAGCGACTCCAGCGAAAAGTCGGTCTGCTCCAGTTCCATCCGCCCCGCCTCGATCTTCGACAGATCCAGGATGTCGTTGATGATGGAAAGCAGGTGCCGGGCGGCGCCGTCGATCTTGCTCAGGCGCTCGGCCTGGTGCGGGCTGACATCGTCGCGGCGCAGCAGATGGGTCAGGCCAAGGATGGCGTTCATCGGGGTGCGAATCTCGTGGCTCATGTTGGCCAGGAAGGCGCTCTTGGCCTGGTTGGCTGCTATCGCAGCGGCACGCGCCTCTTCCAGCTGCCGCGTGCGCTGTTCAACCAGTTCTTCCAGATGGTGGCGATGCAGATCCAGCTCCTGCCCCATCAACTTCTTCTCGGTGACGTCTTCCTTCACCGCCACGAAATGACTGATCCGGCCATCGGGCTGGCGGATCGGCGAAATGGTGGAAATCTCGTAATAAATCTCGCCGTTCTTGCGCCGGTTGATCAGTTCGCCATGCCAGGAATGTCCCTGCTTGAGAGCGGCCCACAATTCGGTAAAGGTTTCCTGCGGTGTCAGGCCGGATTGCAGGATGCGCGGATTTGTACCAAGCACCTCGGCGCGGGGATAGCCGCTGTTATGCACAAAGGCATCGTTGACATACTCGATGCGGGCGTCGGTATCGGTGATGACGATGCTCTCCGGGCTCTGGTCCACCGCCAGGGAAAGCTTGCGCAACTGCTCGGCCTGGCGCAACTCGTCGGTGATATCGATGGAGAGGCCGATCAATGCCTCGGGTTCGCCCAACGCGTCGCGCTTTACCGCCTTGATCACGCGCAGGTCGTGAATCTGCCCGTCAACAAAGGGAAGCTGTTGCAGGCTGACCGTCACCCCGGGATTGTCCAGGGCCCTGGCATCCGAGGCCAGGCACTGGGGGCGGAAGGCTTCCGGCATCAGTGCCGAGTAATGCGGCGCTTCCAGAAAGCGCGTCTCGGAAATACCCATCGCCTCACAGAAGGCGCGGTTGACGAACTCCAGCTTGCCGGCGCCGTTTTGCAGCCAGATGCCGATGGGGGCGTTATCGAGGATGAGTTGCAGCCGCTCGCGTCCGCGCACCAGCGCCTGCTCATCGCGCTTGCGTTCGGTAATGTCGCGATTGCTGCCGGTACGGCCGATGAACTTCCCGGTCTCGTCGTACAGGGGGCGGCAGCGGTGGGCGATCCAGCGCAAGGTTCCGTCCCGGTGGAGGATGCGGAAATCCAGCGTGGCGTCATCCTGGCCATCATGTGTCAGATGGGCGAGATAGCACTCCAGGTCATCGGGATGCAGGATGCGCGCCATCAGCCTGGAATCGGACAGAAATTCCTCGGCCCGATAGCCCGATATCTCGAAACAGGTCGCGGAAACATAGTTGAAGTGTTGATTCGCGTCGTGCCAGAAGATCCAGTCGCTGGCGTTGTCCGCCAACAGCCGGTACTTGGTTTCCGATTCCAGCAGCGCCGCGTGCGCAGCCTCGACACGGGCGCGAGCCGCCTGGGCGTCCTCCATTAAATTGAGCGCAGCGATGCGCGCCTGGCGCTGTTCCTCCAGAGCTGCGGCCTGATTTTCCTTGAGCGCAACCTCTGCGGCGAGCCGGGCGCGGCGCTCCGCAGCCCTGTCCACGGCGCTGCGAATGGCCGTACCCAGCCGGGCCAGCTTGTCCTTGAGAATGAAGTCGGCAAGCCCCAGGTGCAGCAACTCCACCGCGCCCTCGTCGCCGATGCTGCCGGACAGCAAAATCACCGGCAGTTCGGGTTTGCGTTCATGGATCAGCCGCAGGGAGTCGGTGAAGACCATGCCGGGCACCTTGTAATCGGACAGCACCAGATCCCAGTCCTGCTCCAGGGCAGCTTCCAGAACGGCCAGGCTGTCCACGCGGCGGCATTCCACGCCGAGTCCCTGCTGCTGCAGGGCCCGCCTGGTCAACAGATAATCGGCCTCGACGTCCTCGATGGCCAGAATACGCAGGGAAACATTCATTTCAGCTTCACCTTTACCGGGGAGCTTCGTTGGTGGCCAGCCAGTACACGCCCAGGCGGGCCACCACTGCGGCGAACTCGCTGAAATTCACCGGTTTTCTGACGAAGCTGTTGGCTCCGTTCGCGTAGCTGAGCAGGCGATCCCGCTCTTCATCCGAGGAGGTCAGGATCACCACCGGCAACAACCGGGTACGCGGGTCAGCGCGCAATCGCGCCAGCACTTCCAGGCCCGACAGGCGCGGCAGGTTGATGTCCAGCAGCAGCACCGTCGGCAGGTCGGGGCCATCCCTGTCGGCAAACTCGCCTTGCCGAAACAGGTAGTCCAGGGTCTGCTGGCCGTCGCGGACCACGTCGATGCGATTCGAGATATTGGCCTTCTTCAGGGCACGCAAGGTAAGCATCTCGTCCTGGGGGCTGTCCTCTACAAGCAGCAGTGTCTTGACGTCGCTCATGTTCACTCTCCGGAAATGCTGCCCGCATCCAGGCGGAAGCAGAAGGTCGCGCCTTTGCCCACCTCGCCGTGAGCCTCGATCTTGCCGCCGTGGCGGTGGACGATGCGTGCCACGGTGGCAAGCCCGATGCCGATGCCGGGGAATTCGTCCTCCCGGTGCAGGCGCTGAAAGGGTTTGAACAGCCTGCCGGCGTGGGCCGGGTCGAAGCCGGCGCCGTTGTCGGCGACACAGAACCAGGGCTCGCCGGCGCGCGTTTCGGCGTACACGCGGATTTCCGGCGCGGCGCTCCGGCCGGTGTACTTCCAGGCGTTGTCGATCAGGTTGGTGAGGGCCGCATCGATCATGCGGGCGTCGCCCTGCACCACCAACCCATCCGCGACCGTGGCGGTCAACTTGCATACCGGATCGGCGGCGGCAAGTTCGCCCAGGCGGCGGCGCGCCAGAGCGGTGAGGTCCACGGCATCGCGGCGCAGTTCGCCCCGGGTACTGCGCGACAGGGTCAGGATGCCCTCGATCAGCTCGCTCATCTTGCGGCTGGCGATACCAATCTGGTCGAGATAGACCCCGGCCTCATCTGCCAACGAATCGCCGTAGTCCTCAGCCAGGGCCAGGGCGAAGCCGCTCAGCGCCCGCAGGGGTGCGCGCAGGTCGTGGGAGACCGCGTAGGCGAACGCATCCAGTTCGGCATTGGCAGCGGAAAGTTCGGCGGTACGTTCGATCACCCGGCGTTCCAGACTGGTGTTGAGTTCGAGGATTTCCTGACGGGCGGCCATCAGCCGCGTAATGTCCTCGGAAAAGATGACGATGCCGCCGATTCCGCCATCGCCGGCATGCCAGGGCCGCATTTCCCAGCGCAGCCATTGCTGCGTGCCATCGGCCCGCTCGAAACGGTCCTCGTCAGCGCCGATCACCTCACCTGCCATGCCGCGCTGATGCACTGCCTTCCAGGCTTCCGGAAGCTCGGGAAAGATTTCGTAGTGGCTATGGCCAAGGATTTCCCGCTCGCCGAGGTGATAGTCATCGCGCCAGCGCCGGCTCACCGCCAGGTAGCGCATGGCGCGGTCAAACATGGCCAGCGCCGCCGGTGCATGGTCGATCAGGAGTTGCAGACGTTCCTGGCTCTCGCGCAGGGCGGCGCTGATTGCTTCCGCCTCACGCCGGGCGGCCTGGGCATCTTCCATCTGGTTGAGAGCGGCGAGCCTGGCCTGTTCCCGGGTTGCCAGGGCAGCGGTCTGCACCGAAGCCAGTTCCGCCTCGGCGCGCTTGCGCTGCGAAATATCCAGGGCATAGGCGATGCGGTTGACGACCTGACCATCAGCATCGCGGATGACGGTGATGTCCAGTTGCACGGGGAAGCGGTGGCCGTCCCTGGCCTGGTGCTCGCTTTCGAAGACACCGTGGCCGCTGGCGTCCGCATCGGCGATGTGTGGCCGGGCCTGTTCGAACGCTCCGGCCGTAAACACGACCGCGAGCGGCTGCCCGACCAGTGCTTCCGGCAGGTAGCCGCGCTCCTGGGCAAAGGCCGGGTTGACAGTGATGAACACGTTGCGGCGTGCGTCGGATATGGCCACCCCCACCTGGGCGTGAGCGAAAGCCTCGCCCCACAGGCGCAGCCGGGCTTCGTCGCGGCGCTGCCCGGTCACGTCGTTGAAGATCGCCAGCGTCCCTTCCGGCAGCAGCACGGTGGAAATCAGCATGTCGCGCTCGTCGCCATCCCGTGTGGTCACCCGGTATTCGCGCGGGCCGATGTCCCCGCCGCTGGATGCCGCCGCCCAGGTGGCCTGGGCACGGACGCGCACAGCCGGATCGGGATAGGCCTGCCGGAACCAGGCGGCGGAGTCCGGCAGGTCGGCCGGCATGTAGCCGAGAACTTGCTGAAAGCGCGAATTCAGCGCCAGGACGCGACCGTCCGGGCCGACCAGGACCAGCGGCAGAGGCGTCTGGTCGAACAGTTGGCGGAAGCGCGCTTCGCTGCCGTGCCAGGCGATCCGGGTCTGATCCAGCCGCTGCCAGGCGGCGGCGACCTCGCTGAACTCGGCGCCCGCCAGATCCTCCTCGCCCGCAGCCAACGCCTGCACCGCCCGGCTGACGCGACGGCCGGCCAGGGTGCCAGCCAGAGTTCCCAGCAATGTGGCAACGAGGATTGCCGCCGCCAGGTAAGCACCGGTCCGCAGCCACCAGGCCTGGTGGATGTCGCGCGGAATTTCCAGCACCACTGTCCAGGCCGACAGCGTGGATGGCACACGAAAACGGTGGTCCGCCGCCACATCGCGGCCGGAATCGAAACCGGGCGGCGCCCGCCGGGCGATCACCGCGCCGCTGCCGTCCAGCAATTGCAGGGCCCAGCCCTGGGGCAACGCCACCTGTTCCAGGCGTTGCTGGAGTAGCGCGGTTTCCACCGTGGTGAGCATCAGATGCGCCACCCGGCCGTCGCGCAGCCCCGGTACAACCACGGCCACCAGAGGTTTGCCCGCCACCGGGCCGATGACGATGTCGCCCACCTGGGGCTGGCCCGTCGCCAGGGCCAGGGGTGCAGCGCTGCGCCCCTTGGAGAGCGGCAACAGAGGCAGGGGCTGGCCAAAGGGAACACGAGTGTTGAACAGCATTTGTCTGCCGGTGTCGGCAAAGATGACCTGGCTGCCGAAGCCGGCCCGGAAGCCCACCGCCTCGGCATAGAGCTCGGGCCAGCGGCGCCGGTCGTCGGCCAGTGGCGAGGCGGCCAGCATGTGCAGGGCGTTGCGGCGTTCCCCCAGGAACTGATCCACCGCAGTCGCAACATTGCGCGCCAGGTTGGCCCCCTCGCGCTGATGCTGTTGTTCGCTGCCTTGCCGGTCGTTCCAGGCCAGCCACCCCGCCAGCAGCAACAGCGGCGCCATACACAGCCAGATCAGGCGGGTGAGGTAGGAAGACAGCGGCCGTGGGGTCATGGCATCGGCGCGTCGAGGAAGGACAGATCGAAAGGCTCGGCGCGGCCGAGTTCCCGCGCCAGTTCGTTCACCTGACGTTTGAGCCGGATCATCTCCATCTCTCGACCCACCGCAGCGCGGTCGAAACGCTCCAGCTCCTGGTAGCGGCTCTTCAATTCCTCCTCGGCCTGCTTCAAGGCGCTGATGTCGTTGCCTACGGCCAGAAGGCCGGTGACCCGTCCCTGGTCGTCACGCAATGCCCGGTTGGTCCAGTTCATCCAGAGCCGGCGGCCGTCGCGGCAGACGTTTTCGTTGACATTGCTGAGATAGCGATCCGGATTGGCGGCGATGTCCTTGATCAGGTTGCTGAGGTCGAGACCGTCCGTGGACTGGTCGGGCACCAGGATGCTGACGTGGCGGCCGATGATCTCGTCGGCCTGCCAGCCGAACAGCCGCTGGGCATACTCGTTGCAGAAAGTGATGGCGCCGTCGCTGGACCAGTGCAGGATGGCGCTGTTGGCGTTCTCCACCACCTCGCGGTAGCGGCGCTCGCTCTCCTGCAAGGCGGCCTCGGCTTCTTTGCGGGCGCTGATGTCCTGTACCGTGCCATGCAGCGCGACGACCTTGCCCTTGGCGTCGCGCACCGCCTGGCCGCGAGTGGTGACCCAGGCGTGGCTGCCGTCCGGGCGCACTACTTCCGCATCGCATTCGTAAGGCCTGGCCTCGGCCATGCCCTGTTCCACAGCGGCGGTCAGCACGGCCCAGGACGCGGGCGTGAAGTACTGCTGCACTTCGGGATACCCGGCCGGGGGGAGTTCGGGGGCGCGGCCATACATCCGGTAGATTTCCTCGGACCAGGTGTGTACGCCGGTTGCGAGATCCCAGTGCCAGTGCCCCAGACCCGCCAAACGCTTGGCCTCGCTCAGCCGCGCCTCGTTGGCTCGCGCATCCGCCTCTGCCGCCTTGCGCGCCGAGATGTCCTCGACCACCGAGATGAAGTAGTCCGGTGTTCCGTCCGGCTTCCAGACCAGGGCGACGGTGAGGTTGATCCAGACGATGTGCCCATCCTTGTGGAAATAACGCTTCTCCATCGAGTAGGTGTCGAGTTCCCTCACAAACATGCGGCGCACGAATTCGAGATCGGCATCGAGATCGTCCGGGTGGGTGATGTCCTGGAAGGTTTTCGCCATCAGTTCGTCATGCGTGTAGCCGACAATGGCGCACAGCTTTCTGTTCACCCGCAGCCAATGGCCGCCGGGTGCCACCAGGGCGATGCCTACCGCCGCTTGTTCAAAGGTGGCCTCGAAACGGCTGTCGGCCGCAAGTCGGGCGCGGCGCAAACGCTCGAACAGCCAGGTGAACAGACCGCCCATGGCGATGAACACCAGGATGGAAAAATCGGCCGAGGGCGACTCCATGGTGAAGGAAAACTGTGGCGGAATGAACACGAACCAGACCAGCCCGGCGCTGATCAGCGTGGCGCCGACGCCACCGACCACGCCGCCCAGCCAGGCGGCGAAGAAGGCCACCGGAAAGAACAGGAACCAGACATAGGGCTTGACCCAGGGATCCCACAACAACCATTGCAGGCCGCAGGCGAGGAAGGGCAACAGGAGGGCGAGGAAAAGGCGGGGCTTCACGTGGTCAGGTTCCTCGGGTGGTTACGCTGCACTTATCCACCCTACCCCGGCAACCCATCGTGCCGCTGTAGGGTGGATAAGGCCGCAGGCCGCATCCACCGTGATGTCGGTCGCAAGGATTCATGGCCTGGCGACGCCTTCCGCGTCCTTCAGAAACGCCAGGGAATACGGCGCCTCGCGACCGAGTTCCAGAGACAGGGCGTTGATGGTCTTCTTCATTTCCAGCATGTCCAATTCGCGGCCCACCGTGGCGCGATTGAAACGTTGCAGTTCCTCGTTGCTGCGGCATAGCTCGTCTTCGGCCCTTTTCCGCTCGCTGATGTCACGGGCGATGCCGAGCACGCCGATGACCTTGCCCGCGTTGTCGCGAATCGGGGTCTTGATGGTGTGCAGCCATTCCCGGTGCCCGTCGCTGGCGAAGGTGACTTCCTCCTCGTTGCTGCATGGGCCGTTCGCCTGAATGGCGGCCTGGTCATGGGCGCGGAAGAAATCGGCCAGTTCCGCCGGCACGAAATCATGGTCGGTCTTGCCGATGATGTTCGCCTCCTGCGCGCCGAAAAACGCTTCAAAACGCGGGTTGCAGGCCTGATAGACGCCATGGATGTCCTTCAGCCAGACCAGATCGGGCAGGGTGTTGACCAGTGTGCGCAGACGATTGCCGGTTTCTTCCAGCGCCAGTTGGGCCAGCCGCTTTTCCGTGATGTCCCGGTCCAGTCCCCGGTAGCCGACCAGCACGCCATCTGCGTCGAGGATGGGCATGCCGTTGGTGGAGATATGCAGCCGCCGGCCGTCCTTGTGCAGGTTGATGTTGTCCAGGTCGCGGAAGGGTTCGCGCCGCGCCGTCACTGCGGCGAACTCGACGGCCACACGTGCAGCTTCGTCGGGCGGCATGAAATCGAAGGGCGTTTTGCCGAGTACCTCCTCAGGGGCGTAGCCGAGCAGTTCGCGCACCCCCTCGGAGGCATAGGTGAAACGGCCTTCGGCATCCACTTCCCAGACCCAGTCCGCGGTCGCCTCGACGATGTCGTGGAAGCGCTGTTCGCTGGCGCGCAGGGCGTCTTCCGCCTGTTTGCGCTCGGTAATGTCCCGAGCAATGCCGAGCAGACCGATGATCCTGCCTTCCGTATCGTACAGCGGCCGTTTGCTGATCCAAACAGTGCGCAAGCCACCGACCAGGGGCAGGGTTTCCTCCAGTTCCAGGCTGATGCCGTCGTCCAGCACCCGGCGATTGTCTGCGGTCATGCGCTGAATCGAATCGGGTGGAAAGACGCTGTCGACCCCGCGGCCAAGGACGTCCTCGGCAGCCATGCCGGCCTGGCGTTCGCCGGACCGGTTGAACAGGACGAAGCGCTGTTCGGTATCCAGCACAAAGACAACATCCGGGGAAGCGTCGGCGATGGCGGCCAGGAAGTTGAGCGCGCGCAGGCGCTCGGCCTGCGCCTGCCGGGCGACCTCGGCATGATCCAGTAGCTGGCGCTGTCGCCAAAGTCGTCCGGCCGCCAGCAGGATGAGCAGGATCAGAAGACCGCCCAGCGCGTTGACGCTCGCCACCGGGAGAAATGCAGCCAAAAGCGCGGATTGGTCCAGTTTGGTCAGCAGAAACCAGTCGCTGCCCGGCACGGGACGCATCACGGCGATCACCGCCACGCCCCGGTGATCGAGGCCGCGCACGAAACCATCCGCTGCGGATTCGCCGCGCAGCGCGCTGGCAGCGGCCAGTTCAGGGTCTTTCATGCTTTCGGCGCGCCATGGGGTCTGTCCGCTGCCTGGCAGGGCGTCTTCCAGGCTGAGTATCTGGTCGCCCTGACGCCGCAGCAGCAGGACTTCGGCCCCGGCGGCCTCGGTCGGTCTTGCTCGCCGAATGCCGGCCAGCCAGCCGTGAAAATCCGTATGCAGGACGACGATGGGGGCGGGCGTCACATGCCGCAATGGCGCCGCGTAATCAAGGCGGGCATGCCCCGCCTGGTCCTGGTAGGGATCGACGCGAGCGATGCGGCCGTCCCCCACGGCTGCTGCTGCCGCCCGCAGTTGGTCGGATGCGCCGGGCGCACCGGGCGAGCTCCACAGGTGCCGGCCCTGTTCGTCCAGCAGGCTGACTGCCAGGTAACCGCGCTGTTCGGCCAGGAGTTGCAGACGTTTGTGCAATTCGTCCCAGGCTTTGCTGTCCGAGCGGTCGCGCCAGGCGCGATACAGGTCTGCGTAATGGGCGCTGCTGGCGATGAACTCGGCATCCAGCCGGCCTGTTCTCAGCCAGTCGGCAGTGCGCTGGGCCTTGAGGTCGGCGAGGTTGTTCAGGCGTTCGGCCGCCAGATCCCGCTCATGCTGATAAGCATGCAACAGGGCCAGGGTCGTGAGACCGGCCACCAGGACGACCAGGGTCGGCTCCAGCCAATAGCGGCGCCGCTCGGCGATGTCCGGCGCGCTGCCGCGCCGGCGCAGCAGGACATGCAGCAAGAGGCTGGTGGTCGCCACGAAGGCCAGGCCCTTGAGCGTGCCGGCCAGAGCGCGCGCATTCGCCTCCGGCAACAGCCAGAGGACGACCTGATCGGAAAGCAGTATCCACAGGGTGCCGAAAGTGGCATAGATCAGTACCACCGCGAGGCCGTCGGGCAGGGAGCGGGAGGGTTTCATGCCGGGGCGGAAAAATCGGTTATGGCGCTTCGTCCTTGCAGCTCCGGGCGATGGCGACGAAATCTTCGTAATGGGCAAGAAAGGCCGCTGCCATGTCGGGATCGAAATGTCCGCCGGAGCCCGCTTCGATGATGGCGCGGGCCGACGCGGAAGACAGGGCTGGTTTGTAGACGCGTGGCGAGATCAGCGCGTCGAACACATCCGCCAGGGCCATCAGCCGGGCGGAAACCGGGATGGCATCGCCGGCAAGGCCGTCCGGGTAGCCGGTGCCGTCCCATTTTTCGTGGTGCCAGCGGGCGATTTCCTTGGCCAGATCAAGAAAGGCTACCGGCGTCACGGCATCGCGCTCGGCCTGCTCGATGGCCTCGGCGCCCAGGCGGGCATGGGTCCGCATCACGACCCACTCCTCGGGACTCAGGGGGCCGGGCTTTTGCAGGATGGCATCGGGAATGCCCACCTTGCCGATGTCATGCAGGGGGGCGGAACGGGTCAGCAGGTCGATGTACCGATCATCCAGGGTAGTTCGGAAACGCGGATGGTCGGCCAGCAGGCGCGCCAGCAACTGCACATAACTCTGGGTGCGCAGGATGTGATTGCCGGTTTCCGGATCGCGCGTTTCCGCCAGGTGAGCGAGTGCGCGGATGCCGACGGTCTGGATCAGTTCGTTTTCCCGCATGCGCCGGTTCACTTCGGCGTCCAGCCAGGCGTTCTGATCGCGCAGCAGGTCGCGCCGCTGCTTCAGCGCCAGTTGCGCACGCACCCGCGCCAGCACCACCTGCGGCAGGATGGGCTTGGAAATGTAGTCCACCGCGCCCAGCTCGAAGCCGCGCAACTGATCTTCCTGCCGATCGAGGGCGGTAATGAAGAGAACCGGGATGTCCCGCGTGCGCGGATCGCGCCGCAGATATTCCAGGGTGGTGAAGCCGTCCATGCCGGGCATCATCACATCAAGAAGAATCAGATCCGGTTGCGGCAATACGCGGACAAGCTTCAGCGCCAACTCCCCCGATTTGGCGGCGCGCACCATAAATTCCGGACGCAGGAGATCGCTCAACACCGCCAGATTTTCTGCGGTGTCGTCCACCACCAGGATCGTCGCCGGGCCGTTCTCGCCCGGACTTGACTCGAAGTCTTGCATTTCCCCCTCTCGGCATGATCGGGCGGGTTCCGGTCGTGGAACACGCCATCCGGGATCGCCGTCCGATATATACATGCCGGACTTCGCCCACACCTTGACTATCGGCAGGGTATTGCACGCATGCAGTCATCCCTATCCCGCCAACGCCGGGAATTTTTCCCGGCTTGGCTCGCCTACCATGCGATCTCCATTCTTCCACGGAGCCTTTTCCATGCCGAACAGCCGGACCCGGCGCAACGCGCCACTGGCCCAGGCGGTGCTCGATGCAGTCCCGGTGCATGTCGCCGTGCTCGACCGCGCCGGAGTGATCGTCGAGGTCAACGCTGCCTGGCGCCGTTTCGCGCGGGAAAACACGCCTGCTGAAGGACCGATGCCGCGTTGCGAGGAGGGCGTGGACTATCTTGCGATCTGCCGGTCAGCACGGGGCGCGTACTCGGAAGGCGCGGCAGAGGCTGCTGCGGGCATCCAGGCGGTACTGGAGGGACGACGGGACGATTTCGCACTGGAATACCCGTGCCACTCGCCGGATCAACAACGCTGGTTTGCCATGCGGGTCAACCCGGTCCGGACGCCGGAGGGGGGTGTCGTGGTGATGCATGCCGACATGACCCAGCGCAAACTGGCCGAACTGGCCCAGCACGATAGCGAGATACGCCTGAGCCTGGCCCTGGAGGCGTCCAGCGAAGGTCTTTGGGATTGGAATCTGGCCACGGGGGAGGTCTATCTCTCCCCCAGTTATTACGCTCTGACCGGCTATCGCCCCGAACAGCAGTCCTCCGACCTGGCGTTCTTTCAGCGTCTGGTTCATCCGGATGACTGGCCCACCGTGATCACGACCATCGAAAGCCATCTGCGCGGCGAAAGCGCGTTGAGCGAAATCGAGTACCGCATGCTCCGCGCCGACGCCACGCAATGCTGGATACGCGGTCGCGGCAGAGTTGTGGCGCGGGATGCGGCGGGTGCGCCGCTGCGGATGATCGGCCTCATCACGGACATCTCCGCCTACAAACGGCTCGAACACTCGCTGCGCGATAGCGAATCGCGATATCGGAGCGTATTGGAGGACCAGACCGAGCTGATCAGCCGCATCCTGCCGGATGGAACCTTTCTTTACGTCAACCCGGTGTATTGCCGCTTTTTCGGCAAGACCGTGGTGGAGTTGGTGGGACACCGCTGGCAACCGGCGGCACACCCGGACGATCTTCCCTTGATCGAAGCTCGCCTGGCGAATCTCTGCATGGACAACCCGGTGGCAATCATCGAGAACCGGGTCTACGCCAGAAACGGCGACACGCGCTGGATGCAGTTCGTCAATCGCGGATTTTTTGACGAAGCGGGATCGCTGCGGGAAATCCAGTCGGTCGGCCGCGACATCACCGAGCGCGTGGCCCTGGAGCAGGAGCGGGAAGCGCTGCTCGCAGCCAACACCCGCCTGAGCCACGAACTGATCCGCCTGCAGGAAAAGGAGCGCGCCGCCCTGGCCAAGGAATTGCACGACGAGTTGAGCCAGGAAATCGTCGCCATCCGCGCCCATGCCGGCGCCATCGAACGACGCGGCCGGCGCCAGGGCGGCAGCAGTCTGAAAGACGCCGCCGCCATCACCGAGGCGGCGGGCAGAATCTACGACATCTCGCACCGTCTGATGGACGGCCTGCGCCCGAGGATGCTCGACAGCGCGGGTCTGGGTGACGCGCTGCGCGGCCTGCTGGCGACATGGTCAGAGCGGTATCCGGAAGTGAATGTCATCGCGCGTCTGACCGGCGGCGAGGTCGATTGCCCGGAAGCCATGCGCATCCAGCTCTACCGCATCGCTCAGGAGGCGCTGACCAATGTCGCCCGGCATGCCCGGGCCAGCCGCGTGCGGGTGTTTCTCGGTATGCGGGAAGACAAGTCCGGGCGCGCCCTGCACCTGGTGCTGCGTGATGACGGCGACGGCATGGCGGTCGGCGAACCTGGAGGCGCGGGTTATGGCCTGACCACGATGCGCGAGCGGGCACGCCTGCTGGGCGGCGACCTGAAGATCGAAAGCCGGCCGGGCCAGGGCGTGCGCATCGCTGTGCAGGCGCCGTTGTAACGCAGTCTGTCCGATGCAGCTTCTCGCCTGCGCTGCGGGGGTCAGGGCGTAACGATGCCCATGCGAATGGCCAGCCGGGTCAGGCCGGCGGTGTCCGCCACCTTGACCTTGGCCTTGATGCGGGACAGATGGTTGCGCACGGTCTTCTCGCTCAGGTTCAGGGCGCGGGCGCATTCGAGTGCGCTCCGGCCCTGGGCGGTGAGCAGCAGGATGTGGAATTCCCGATTGCTCAGATCTTCCAGCGGGCTGGATTCCCGCGTCGCCTGTTTGCGCACCATGCCGTGGATCATGTCCGGGCTGACATAGCCGCGCCCCCGCGCCACCTCGCGGATGCCCTGAATCAGCGCGTCGATATGACTGCCCTTGGTGACATAGCCCAGGGCGCCCAGACCCAGGGCGCGCTGGAGCATGATCTCGGAATCGTGCACCGTGTAGATGAGGACGCGCGCCTTCGGGTCGAACTGAAGGATGTGACGCAGCGCCTCTAGGCCGCCATAGCCTTCCATGGAGATGTCCATTACCACGACGTCGGGCTGGTTGGCACGGTACCAGGCATAGGCCTCCTCGCCGCTGGACAGATCGGCCCGCACGGAAAAATCCGCCTCCCCCGAAAGCAGACTGCGCAGGCCTGCGCGCAGTGCCGGGTGGTCGTCAACCAGGAGCAGACGGATTGAGGAATGGGAGTCGCTGGTCATGAAAGAGGACTTTTCAAATCGATTAACAGTCTTTCCCGGACATTGTTTCACAGCCGCAACAGGCCGTGTCCCCGAGAACAAATCACACAAATGAAACTATATGAAACTATATGAAACTATATGCCATACTACGCCGCATCAATTGCTGATTTCATGCCATGACCGACGTTCCCTTGCAGCAACCGTTCTGCACCACCCGCGAAGCTGCCAGGATGCTCGGGGTGTCCTTGCGCACCGCCCAGTTGTGGGCGGAAAGCGGGTTGTTGACCGCCTGGAAGACCAGTGGCGGGCATCGTCGCATCACCCTGGAATCGGTGGACAAGCTGCTGTCCGGAAAACCACCGGCGGAACCCGCTCCGGCGCCGCAGGAAGCAGCGCCGCGCATCCTGGTGGCGGAGGACGATCCCATATTCCAGGATCTTTATGAGGCCATGCTGGCGTGCTGGGCCATGCAGCCGCGCCTGACTCTGGCGAGCAATGGCTTTGACGCACTGGTGCGCATCGGTCTGGATCGGCCGGACATTCTGATCACCGACCTGGACATGCCGGGCATGGATGGCTTCGAGATGCTGCGTTCCCTGCAGTCCATGCCGGAAATGGCGCATCTGGCAGTGATCGTGGTAACCGGACTGTCCGACGCGGAAATCGAACGCCGGCACGGGCTGCCGAACAACATCCCCCTGCTGAAAAAGCCCATCGACTTCGCCGCGCTGGAGAATCTGGTGGCTGCCCTGGTAGCCAGGCGATGACGCCCGGACGCATTCTTTTCCTGTCCCGCCGGACCCCCTGGCCACTGGTGCTGGTGCTGGTCCTGTTGCTGGCAATCTCGGCCAGTGTGGCGTGGATGCTGGAACGCTTCGAACGGGAAGCGCTTCGTCTGGCCCAGTCCCAGTTACAGGTCAATGTAGATGCGCTCCGCCACGAGATAGCCCACGTCTGGCTACCAGGGCAGTTTGCCCAGGCGCGGATCATGGCTTCTGATCTGGTGGAGGATGCCCGCATTCTGGCCGGGCCGGACACCACCAGGCGACCGGCGACCCTGGCCAGCCTTCAAATCCTGATGAAAGGCTTTGCCGATGCCGGTGGTGTCTCACGCTATTGGCTGGTGGGGTCCAGGGATGACCGGATATGGTTCGCGAGCGATACCGATCAGAACAACAAAGTCAACCCCTTCCGCTCGACCCCCGAATACGCCAAGCGCTTCGTGTCCAGGGAACCCTGGGCCATGCTGATGCCCCAGCGGAATAAACCAACACCGAGCGTTTTATTGGTGATGCCGGTAGGGGCGCCAAATCAGACGCCCCTGGCCTGGCTGCATCTACAGATAGAAAACCCGGAACCCCTGATCAAAAGCCCCATGCGCTATCGCCCGGGAAGCAGCGGGGAGACCTATCTGATCGACACCCAGGGCCACCTGCTGAGCAACAGCCGATTCCTGGCCCAGCATGGCGCAGGGGCCACCCGTCTGCGCGCCATCACCCCGAGAAATGCCCAGGGGGAAGCTGCCCCCACCCTTGCCGCCAGCCGGGTTCTGCTGACCCGCAGTGACGGGATGTCGATGCAACCCTATGCCGATTACCGGGGTATCCCGGTAGTGGGCGCCTGGGCCTGGTGCGAAACGTTGAAGATCGCACTGATATCCGAGATGGATCATGCGGAAATCATCGCCGGCCCGGAATCCAGCAAGCAGGACTTCATCCTCATCGTCCTGGGCCTGGGTCTGCTTTCCATCGCCGCCGTAGTCACCCTGCACCGGCAGTGGAAGCGCACCCTGGCCTTGCAGGAGGAAAGCGCAATGTACAGCGCCACCCTGTTCGAGAAGTCCCTGGGGCCGGTGCTGGTGAGCGACCAGCGCGGCATCATCGAGGCGGTGAATCCGGCCGCCTGCCATTTGTTCGGCTACAGCTCGGAAGAATTGGTGGGCAGCAATGTGAATCGGTTGGTGCCCGGCCCCCACCGGTCGCGCCACGACGAATACATCCGTCATGCCCGACGTACTGGGGAATCCTCCATCATCGGCAATGAGCGACAGGTCCACGGGGTGCATCGGGACGGCCATCCAATTCCACTGCGGGCCGGTATTTCCCAGGCGGAAGTGGGAGGGCGCTCCATCTATATCGCCCAGTTGCAGGATTTGAGCGCCATCCAGGGCCATATCGAGGAACTGGAAAAAACCAACCTGGCCCTGGCGGACTCTACCCGCCAGGCGGAGGCGGCCAGCGCTGCCAAGAGCAGTTTCCTGGCCAACATGAGCCACGAGATCCGCACCCCGATGAATGCCATTACCGGCATGGCGGAACTGGCGCTGAATACGGAACTGACGCCGCGCCAGAGAAATTACATCGGCAAGATCAAGGGCGCCTCCGAAGCCTTGCTGCGCATCATCAACGACATCCTGGACTTCTCGAAAATCGAATCCGGCAAGCTGGCCATGGAGCAGGTGGAATTTTCGCTGGAAGACGTACTGGAAAATCTGGGCGCCCTGCTGGCAGAAAGAGCCGAAGAAAAGGGCATCGAACTGGCCTTCGATGTGGCGCCGAACACCCAGCGACCCATGCTGGGAGACCCGCTGCGGCTTGGCCAGGTATTGATCAATCTGGTGGGCAACGCACTCAAGTTTTCCAATGGCGGCCAGGTGGTGGTGCGGGTCGACGCCCAAGACGCCGAGCCGGGTTTCCGCACCCTGACCTTCGCCGTCACCGATCAGGGCATCGGGCTTACGCCGGAACAACAGACCCAGTTGTTCACCGCCTTCAACCAGGCGGATTCCTCTACCACCCGTCGCTACGGTGGCACCGGCCTGGGTCTGGCCATTTCCCGGCGGCTGGTGGAAATGATGGGGGGCCAGATCGGGGTGGAGAGCGAATTCGGCATGGGCAGCACGTTCCGGTTCACTGCCCGATTTGCCCTGCCATCGGCAGAAGAACAGAGCCTGGAAGCACTGATCCGCGCACTGGCGCCCCGGGCCGCGCGTCCGGCACTGGTGATCGACGACAACCCCATCGCTCGCAAGGTGGTGGCGGCGCAATTGGGCCAACTGGGGCTTCAGGCGGAGGCCCTGGGTTCCGGCGCCGAAGCCCTGGCTCGGGCGAGCGAACCGGATGCGCCGGACTGGCTACTGGTGATCTGCGACTGGCGCATGCCAGGCCTGGACGGCCTGGAAACCATCCGACGTCTGCGTGCCGTTCTGGCGAGCCGGGGGGAAGTTCCGCCCATTCTGCTGATGACCGCTTTCAGCCATTCCGAAGCCCTGCGGAACATGGACACCCGTTTTGACGGATTCCTCGGCAAACCTACCAGCACCCGCCACCTTTATGCCGAGATCGCCCCGCTCCTGGGAATCGCCGAACCCGCCGGCGGTGCGCCCCGGCGTGCGGCGGACCCGAGTCTGCTGGCGCCGGTGCGGGGCGCGGATGTACTGCTGGTAGAAGACACGGAAATCAACCAGGAGGTGATGCGGGAACTGCTGCGCAATGCCGGCCTTTCGGTGCGTCTGGCCAATAACGGCGAAGAAGCCCTGCGAGCGGTGGAGGAACGGGTTCCCGATTGCATCCTGATGGATTGCCAGATGCCGGTGATGGATGGTTTTGAAGCCAGCCGCCGCCTGCGGGAAAACCCCCGCCTGAAAAACCTGCCCATCGTCGCCCTCACCGCCAATGCCCTGGCCAGCGACCGCCAGCGCTGCCTGGATGCGGGCATGAACGACCACGTCGCCAAGCCGGTGCATCTGCCGGAACTCTACGCCGCCCTGGCTCGCTGGCTGCCGGTCCGAACCGTGGCCCCCTCCGTTGACACCTGCCCCCTGGCGCCGCTTCAGATTGATGGCCTGGACTGCGATGCGGGCATGGCCCAGGTGGGGGGCGATGCCAGGCTGTACAGGAAAGTGCTGGGCAAATTCCGCGATCACAACGCCCCGCGTTTCGCACCGGATTTTCGTGCCGCCCTGGAAGCCGGGGACATGCCCAGTGCGATCCGCCTCGCACATTCCCTCAAGGGCGTGACTCGCACTCTGGGCGCCTTTGCCCTGGGCGAGCGGGCATTGGCGCTGGAAGAGGCCGCCCGGACGGACAACATCACTGAATTGCCCGGCCTGCTGGCCGATCTGGCCACCGATCTGGCTCGACTGCAGGGCCTTCTGGAAGGGGTCTGAGCCATGCCGAACAACCTCAATGACCTCCCACGCAACAGCGCCATAACCGCCATGAACGAGATCCGACTGTTATTGATCCCGACCAAGGATGCCGACGTCCTGGAACTGAAACGCCGCATGCCCGCATCGGCTCTGCTGACCGTAGCCAGCGACGCCCTGGAAGGCGACCAATACGACCTCATACTCTCCGCCACCCGCCTGGCCGACGCCGAAGCGGAACAGCGAGTGAGTCGGTGGCGTCAGCAAGCGCCCTCAACCCCGGTGCTGGCCCTGGTGGAAGCCGTGGAACCGGAAGCCATTCCCCGCATGATCCGCCAGGGTGCGGAGGACTGTCTTTCCTGGCCGGCCGTGGACGCTGCCATCCTGCAGCGCGTCCTGTTGCATACCCTGGAACGCTGCCGGCTGCACTGCCATCTGCGTTTGCGGGATGCCCAGTTCCACAACCTGCTGGCCCATGCCCCCATCGGCATGGCGATCCTGGATATTGATGGCCGGGTGCTGGAGGCCAATTCCGCGCTTCACCGCCTGTTCGGCGTCGCTGATCTTGGAGGACAGCGGGTGCGGGATCTGCTGCACCCGGAAGACGCGGAATTTGCGGACGCCAGAATGCGTACGCTTGGCGAAGGAGCATGCACAGGCTGCCAGGTGGAAGCCCGTTACCTGCGACCCGGAGGGGAATATGCCTGGGCCATTCTGGCGGGCTCGCTGGTGCAGGACGGGGATGAGGAGGCCAGCCACATCGTCCTGCAAGTCCTGGATATCAGCGAATCGCGTCTGGCGCGTGACGCCCTTCGAGAAAGCGAGCGACGCAACCGCCACATCGTCAACAATCTTGCGGAGGGCGTGGTGCTGCATGGGACCGATGGTCGGGTCATCCTCTCCAACGAAGCTGCGGAACGCATTCTAGGGCTGGACCAGATACAGCTTGCGGGGCTCACCTCCCTGGACATGCGCTGGCATTCCATCCATCCCGACGGCTCACCCTACCCCGGCGAAGAGCATCCGGCCATGGTCACCCTGCGTAATGGTGAGCCGGTACGCGATGCGGTGATGGGCGTGAGCAGGCCCGACGGCAGTTATTCCTGGCTTTCCATCAACTCCAACCCGGTACAGGATCGGGAAGGCCGCAATACCGGCGAGGTGGTGGTCACCTTCGAGGACATCACGGCACGTCTGGAACAGGAACAGATCCTTCGTGATGAGCGAGCCGAGCGGCTACGCATGCTGCGCTTCGCCGAGGCCCTCATGGAAGCCCTGCCCACTGCGGTTTTCTACAAGGACCGGGATGGCCGCTATCTCGGCTGCAACGAAGCCTTCCAGGAACTGACCGGCAAGGATGCCGAAGCCATTCGCGGGAAAACGGTGCAGGAAGTCTGGCCGGAACGTCACGCCAAGGTCTATCGCCAACATGACCGGAATCTGCTCCTCAGCGGTAGCCGGGAGACCTATGAATCCCAATTGGAAGATGGACAGGGCAGCATCCGCGATGTGTTGTTCAGCAAGAACACCTGGCTGGATGAAAACGGCAGCCCCGCTGGTCTGGTGGGCGCCATCACCGACGTCACCGCGCTGAAACAAAGCCAGCAAGCCCTGCGGGAAAGCCGAAACCGCCTGCAAAACATCCTGGCCAACGCCGGCGTGGGTATTGCCTTCGGTGATGCTCAAGGTCACATCACCGAGACCAACCCCGCGTTCGATCAAATGCTGGGTTATGACGAAGGGGCGCTCATCGGCATGAACTTCGCCGAAATTACCCATCCCGAAGACGCAGCCCTGGAACAACCTCTGTTCGAGGCCATTTCCCGGCGTGAGCGGGAAGGCTACGAACTGGAGAAACGCTATCTGACCCGGGAAGGCCGGGTGATCTGGGTCCAGCTCAACGTCAGTGCCGCACGCGATGCCGATGGCCGGATCGAAAGCCTGGTGGGGGTAGTCAGCGACATCACCCGGCGCAAGCAATACGAACTGGAACTGGCGGATAGCCGGGCCTTCAGCGAAGCCATCCTGGACTCCATGGACATCAGCATCTCGGTGCTGGACGGGACTGGAAGAATCATCGCCGTCAACGAGGGCTGGCGCCGCTTCGCTCAGGATGGCGGCGGCGACCGGCAACTGGAACAGGGTATCGGCCTGGATTATCTCAGCGCGCTCACAGGTGTGGAGCCCGATCCCAGCGTCGCGGGCATCCCCGCCCTGCAGGGTTTGCAGGAAGTGTTGACCGGTCTGCGGGAGAACTTCAGCCAGGAATATCCCTGTGACATGCCCAACGGACAGAGTTGCTGGTATCAGATGCGCGCAACCCCCATGAAGAGCCATAAGGGCGGACTGGTGGTATCCCACATCGACATCACCGCCCAGAAGATGGCCCAGGAAGAGACGCTGCGCCTGAAGGCGGAATTGGAGGATCGGGTTGAACGCCGCACAGCGGCCCTGGCTGACACCAATGACACCCTGCGCACCGAACAGCAAAAGCTGCGATTCCTGAAAAACCTGGCGGAAAAGGCCAATCTGGCGGACAGCCTGGACGAAGTGCTTGCCTATGGCGTGGCCGAGCTTTGCCGGATTGCCGACTGGCCCCTGGGTCAGGTCCTCTACGTCTCCCGAAAAGGAGATGCACTGATTCCCACCGGCATTCTGTTCAACAAGGATCCGGAACATTGTCGGGCCGGGCTGGATGTGCTGTTAAGCCAACCGCTTGCCAGAGGCGAGGATTTACCGGGCCAGGCCTGGGTCAAGCGCCGCCCGGCCTGGTATCACTGTTCCCGGGAATCCGCCTGTCCGGGGCGCTGCCACATTCCGGAAGACCTAACGGTTGCCTGGTCGCTGGCCCTGCCGGTCATGATGGAAGATCAGGTGCTGGCGGTGCTGGAGTTCTTTTCCTGTCACGAGAACAACCTGGGCGACCAGCGAGAAGACTTTGTGGACCAGTTGTTCTCCCTGTTGCAGGTCATCGCAGAGCGCAAGGAAGCGGAAAAGGAGATGCGCAAGCTGGCCCTGATCGCCCAGCAAACGGACAACGCCATCATCATTACCGACGGAGTCGGGTTGATCGAATGGGTCAACCCCGGCTTCAGCCTGATTACCGGCTATAGCGCCGAAGAAGTCATCGGTCGCAAGCCCGGCGACCTGCTGCAAGGCCCAGAGACCGATCCCGCCACTGTGGAGGCCATGAGGGCAGCCATCCTTCGGGGAGAAAAATTCTCGTGCGAGATCCTTAACTACACCAGAGAGCGACGTCCTTACTGGCTCGAACTGGCTCTGCATCCGGTACGCAAAGCCGGCGGCGAGGTGGAGCATTTCGTGGCCATCGAGCGGGATATCAGCGAGCGCAAGCAGATGATCGCCGACCTGGAACATGCCAAGGAGGCCGCCGAACGGGCCAGCCGTACCAAGAGCGATTTCCTGGCCAATATGAGCCACGAAATCCGCACCCCGATGAACGCCATCACCGGCATGACCGAACTGGCGCTGGCGACCAGCCTGACCCCGAAACAGCGCAACTACATCGGCAAGATCAAGGGCGCCTCGGAAGCGCTGCTGCGGATCATCAACGACATCCTGGATTTCTCCAAGATCGAGGCGGGCAAACTGGCCATGGAACGGGTGGAGTTCTCCCTGGAAGATGTGCTGGACAACCTGGGCGCCCTGCTGGCGGAACGGGCCGAGGAAAAGGGTATCGAACTGGCTTTCGACGTGGACTCGGGCCTGACCCAGACTTTCCTGGGCGACCCGCTGCGCCTGGGGCAGGTGCTGATCAATCTGGTAGGCAATGCCATCAAATTCTCCGAAGCCGGCAACGTGGTGGTGGCGGCCAAGTTGCGCAACCGCAGCGGCGATGGCGTTACTCTGGACTTCTCGGTATCCGACCAGGGCATCGGCCTCACCCCGGAACAGTTGCGTCTGCTGTTCACTGCCTTCACCCAGGCGGATTCCTCCACTACCCGGCGTTATGGCGGCACGGGCCTTGGTCTGGCCATCTCCAAGCGCTTGGTGGAAATGATGAACGGCGACATCCGGGTAGAAAGTCAACCCGGCCAGGGCAGCACCTTTTATTTCACTGCCCGCTTCGACATGGTGCGGGAAACCCAGCCTGGCCTCGGCGAGATGAAGGTCGGCCTCGCTCGTCATATCCAGAATCTGGTGCTGGTGATCGACGACAACCCCATTGCCCGTAGAGTGGTCGCCGCCCAGCTCGCGCAACTGGGGCTGAAGGCGGAATGCCGCGAATCCGGCCCGGCCGCCCTGCAAGCCCTGGCCGAGACCCCGGCAGCGGATTACCTCTTCGTACTGTGCGACTGGCGCATGCCGGAACTTGACGGCATTGAAACCATCCGCCGCCTGCGTCGTTCATTCCTGGACCACGGTCGCACTCCGCCGCCGATGATTCTGATGACCGCCTACAGCCATGCCGAAGCCTTGCAGCACATCGACGAGCGGCTCGACGGCTTCATTGCCAAACCGACCAGCGCGGCCCATATCCACGCCGAGATCGCCCCGCTACTGGGACTGGCGGCACCCAGCATCGGCCTGGCCCGGCGCGCTCCAGCCCCCTCCGACCTGGCTCATCTGCATGGCGCCGAAGTGCTGCTGGTGGAGGACATCGAGATCAACCAGGAAGTGATGCTGGACCTGCTCACCGGCGCCGGGCTTTCGGTACGCGTGGCCAACAACGGTCTGGAAGCCTTGCGTGCCCTGGAAGAACAAACACCCGATTGCGTCCTGATGGACTGCCAGATGCCGGTGATGGATGGCTTTGAAACCAGTCGCCGAGTAAGGGAAGACCCTCGTCTCAAGGCGCTTCCCATCATCGCACTGACTGCCAACGCCATGGCCAGCGACCGTCAGCGCTGCCTCGACGCGGGCATGAATGACCACATCGCCAAACCGGTGAACCTGGGAGAACTGTTCGCTGCCCTCGGACGTTGGGTGACGCCTCGAAATAACGCGACTCCGCCGGCCAAATCCCCGGCGCAACGGAGCTCGGGCAACGCCGATCTGCCCTGGCTGGAAGGCATCGATACCCATGCCGGCCTGGCCCAGGTCAGCGGTGATGCCACGCTCTACCGCCGGGTGCTCGTCAAGTTCCGCGACCAGCATGCGCTGAAGTTCGAGGCGGAATTCCGCGCCCGCATTGCTGAAGGCGACTGGCTGGCGGCGGCGCGCCTTGCCCATTCCATCAAGGGCGTGGCCCGTACCCTGGGCGCTTTCGACCTCGGCGATGCCGCCCAGGCCCTGGAAGAAGCCGCGCGCCATCAGGTGGACCAGGTGCCCGCCCCCCTGTCCGAAGTGATCCGGCAACTGGCCATCGTCGCCAATTCCCTGGCCCGGCTGGAAACCGTCGAACGGGCATCGGTGTCGGCCCCAGCGCTGGACCGGCCCGCAGCCCTGGCCGCCTGCCGGCGACTCAAACGCCTGCTGCAGGACCGGGACACCGCCGTCGGGGAATATCTGGATGAGTTCTGCCAGGCGCTGGCGAGGGCGCCGCAAACGACCCTGGTAAACGACATACGCGCCGCCGTGAGCCGCTATGACCAAGCCGGCGCTCTGGCAAGGTTGCAGGAACTCCAGGCACAACTGGAACGGGAATGAACCAGCACCTTTCCTCCCCGTCCCCCCCGAGTACTGGCGAGAACGCCAGCACCAGGAACAGCGCGACAGCCATTAAATCGCCTCTGCCGCTTCGCGTTACCCTGCCCCTGGCTCTGCTGGGGGTGCTGGCTCCAGCCCTGTTGCTGTTCAACCTCTGGGTATTCATGGACCAGGGGGATCAGGTGCGACAGGAATACCTGGAACGGGTTACAGAACGTCTTGCCGTGTTGGGCGCCGGGGTCGGCGATGCCCTGGCGCGGGGTGATCGTCTGGCGGCCCAGGAGCAGATGCTGAGCCTTAGCCGCATGCAGTATCTGCGGCGTGCAGTGTTCGTGGACGAGCGGGGCCGGGTGATCCTGGCCAGCACCAACACCTGGCTGAATGAATACCTGGACCGCCTGGACCCGGAACTCGCCCGGCTGCTGAAAGGCCCCGATGGCTCGCAACTGCTGGTGGATGGCACAGTGGCGGCAGCACGTCAGACGATCATGATGCCGGCCGCTCTGGGTCAAACGGGAACCCTGCTGCTGGCCTATGACCTGAACCCCGCCCTGGAACGCCAGCGGCAAAGCGTGCGATCCACAATGGTGCTGGATTCGCTTCTGGCCCTGGCCCTCACCCTGGTGCTCTGGTACTGGCTGCGGCACTCGCTGTATCTCCCCTTGAAGGATCTGGTGGGGGCGGCCAGGCGGGTGGCGAGCGGCGATTACAGCGCCAGGGTGATCCCGGCCCGGAGCAAGGAATTCCAGCAATTGGGCGAACGATTCAACGCCATGGTGCTGGAGTTGGAAAGACAGCGGGAGATGGCCCGACATCAGGAAGAACGGGGCCGGGTGTATTCCGCCATCGTCAACCAGAGTCTGTATTCCATCGCCCTGGTGGATCTGGAGACCGGCCGCTTCCTTGAATTCAATGAATCCGCCTACCTCCGACTGGGCTATGAAGCGGAAGAGTTCGCCAAAATGGGGATATTCCAGGTGGATGCCAATCTGCTGCCGGAAGAACTGGCCGCGATCGCCGTGATTTTGCGGCGGGAATCCAGCCTGACCCTGGAGCGAAGCCATCTGCACAAGAGTGGTGACCTGCGCGATGTGAGCATCGTCGCCCATCTGTTGCGCTTGCACAATCGTGACACGGCGGCCTGCATCTGGACCGACATCACCGACCGCAAGCAGGCGGAAGCCGCACTGCGGGAAAGCGAGCTGCGCTGGAAGTTTGCCCTGGAGGGGAGCGGTCTGGGCATGTGGGACTGGAACATTCAATCCGGCGAGCTCTACCTCACTCCTACCTGGAAAGCCCAGATCGACTATGCGGATTCGGAGTTTCCCAACAGCTACGAGGCCTGGCGCGAGCATCTGCATCCAGACGATGCCGCTTCACTGCTGGCAGCCCTGGATTCGTACCTCGCAGGAGACAGTGCCGAATTCAAGGTGGAATTCCGGCTGCGCCGCAAACTTGGGGAATACAAGTGGATTCAGGGCCGGGGCATGGTCATGGAGCACACCCCGGACGGTCGACCGATCCGCATGATCGGGGTGCATATCGACATCGACGCCCGGATTCGCGCCGAAGCAGCCCTCAAGGCCAGCGAGGCGCATTTCCGCAATCTGTTCGAGAGCGCCGGCGACGCCATCCTGCTTTTGGGGAACGGCGTGTTCATGGACTGCAACCAGCGCGCCCTGGAACTCTTCCATTGCACCGACCATGGCGACCTTCTTGGCAGGTCTCCCTCACGGTTTTCTCCCCCCACCCAGCCCGACGGTGGTGATTCGGAGCTGCTTTCACGGGAACGTATAGCCGCCGCCACGCTGACTCCCCAGCGCTTCGAGTGGCGGCACTGCCGCCTGGATGGAGAAGAGTTCGACAGCGAGGTGACCCTCAACGGCATGCGTTTCGGTGACGACCATCTGATCCAGGCCATCGTCCGCGACATCAGCGAACGCCGTCACATGATCGCAGAGCTGGAGCAGGCAAGGGATGCGGCGGAACACGCCAGCCGGGCCAAAAGCGAATTCCTGGCCAACATGAGCCATGAGATCCGCACCCCCATGAACGCCATCATCGGCATGGCGGAACTGGCCCTGGCCGGCAGCCTGCCGGAGAAACAGCGCAAACAGGTGGCCAAGATCCGCGGTGCTTCGGAATCCCTGCTACGCATCCTCAATGACATCCTGGACTTTTCCAAGATCGAAGCCGGCAAGCTGGCCATGGAGCATGTGGCCTTCCGCCTGGATTCCGTGTTCGATCATCTGGCCGAACTGTTCCAGCAACGCGCCGCCGAGAAGGGTATCGAACTGGCGCTGGAGACCGACCCGCAATTAGCAGGCGCCTGGCTGGGCGACCCCTTGCGTCTGGGCCAGGTGCTGATCAACCTGGCGGGCAATGCCATCAAGTTCTCCACAGGCGGCCGAGTGACGCTGACCGCCCGGCTGCGGGAAACTCCGGACCAGGAACCGCATCGGGTGGAATTCGCGGTGGCAGACCAGGGCATCGGCATGACGCCGGAACAGGTGGGACAACTCTTCCAGGCCTTCAGCCAGGCGGATACTTCCACTACCCGGCGGTATGGCGGAACGGGCCTCGGGCTGGCCATTTCCCGGCGACTGGTCGAGATGATGGACGGCCGCATCGAAGTGGAAAGCCAGCCGGGCCGGGGTAGTGTGTTCCGCTTCTGCATTCCCCTGGAAGCGGCCCAGGAGGATACGATCGCGGCCCCCTTCGGCGTCGCGCCAAGCCTGGATGCGGCTCAACTGGCCCGCTTCGCCGGGGCGGACATCCTGCTGGTGGAAGATACCGAGCTCAACCAGGAAGTAATGCTGGGCATTCTGGAGAACGCCGGCCTCACCGCCCGTCTCGCCAGCAATGGCGTCGAGGCACTGGCAGCGGTGGAGGCGAAACGACCCGATCTGATTCTGATGGACTGCCAGATGCCGGTTATGGACGGCTTCGAGACCAGCCGCCGCCTGCGCGCCGACAGACGCTATCGGGATCTGCCCATTCTCGCCCTCACTGCCAATGCCATGGCGGAGGATCGCCAGTCATGCATCGAGTCGGGCATGAACGACCATCTAACCAAGCCGGTGAATATGGCGGAACTGTTCAACGCCCTGTCACGCTGGTTGGCAGCAGGCGAGGGCGATATTGCCCCCCCCTTGACCGCCCCGCTCGATCCGGCGCCCAGGGTGGAGTCGGATTCCCCGTTGCCACATGAACTGCCCGGATTCGATCCGGCCGCCGGCCTGGCCCAGGTCGGTGGAAACCAGGCCTTGTATCGTCGCGTCCTGGAGAAATTCCGCGATCGCCAGATCAGGCACTTCACGGACGACTTCCAACAGGCCCTGGTCACCGACCCCGCCTCCCTGCCCCGGCTGGCCCATTCCCTCAAGGGCGTGGCCCGTACCCTGGGAGCATTTCATCTGGGCGATCTGGCGGCCCGGCTGGAAAACGCCTGTCGGGACGGCGACGACGCTGCACGGCCCCTCGCCCTGGCCGAGCTGGAAGCCGAACTGCAACACCTTGCCACTACTCTCGCGGCCCTGGAGCCGTAACACCTAGCCTGCACCGAGACAACCTATGGAAACTCTGCTAGTCGTTGACGATGTGCCCGAGAACATTGACGTGCTCTCAGGCATCCTGCGCCCGCATTACCGGGTCAAATACGCCACCAACGGTCCTGACACCCTGGAGATTTGCGCCAGCTCACCCCCCAGCCTGGTGCTGCTGGACGTGATGATGCCCGGCATGTGCGGCCATGAAGTCTGCCGCCGACTCAAGGCGGATCCGCGCACTAGGGACATTCCGGTGATTTTCCTGACCGCCCTGACCGAAACCCGTGATGAAGAAATTGGCCTGGCCCTGGGAGCGGTGGATTACCTGCACAAGCCCTGCAAGCCGGCCATCGTCCTGCACCGGGTGCGCATCCATCTGGAATTGCACAACCAGAACCTGGCCCTCGAGAACAAGGTGCGGGAACGCACGCGGGAACTGGAGGAAACCCGGCTGCAAATCATCCGCCGCCTGGGCCGGGCCGGCGAATACCGTGACAACGAGACCGGCTTCCATGTGGTGCGCATGAGCCAGACCGCCGGCCTGCTGGCCCGGGCCGCCGGGGTGCCGGAAGCCTACTCCGACCTGCTGGTGGAGGCCGCCCCCATGCATGACATCGGCAAGATCGGCATCCCCGACCACATCCTGCTCAAGCCCGGCAAGCTCACCCCGGAGGAGTGGGAAATCATGAAAACCCATGCCGCCATCGGCGCGGAAATCCTGGGCGAACATGACTCCGATCTGCTGCAATTGGCCCGTATCGTAGCCTTGAACCACCACGAACGCTGGGACGGAACCGGCTATCCCAACGGCCTGTCGGGCGAGAACATTCCGCTGGTAGGCCGCATCGTGAGCATTGCCGATGTGTTCGACGCGCTCACCAGTGAACGTCCCTACAAGAAGGCCTGGTCCGTCGCCGACGCCAGCGCTTACATCCGAGATCAGGCCGGCACGGCCTTCGACCCCAATCTCGCCCTGTTGTTTCTCGAAATCCTGCCCCAGGTGGTGGAGATCAACCAACGCTTCGCCGACCAACCGAATTCAACTCATGAGGCCTCGACATGAATTCCAATACTGCCGAAATCCTTCTCGTGGAGGACGAGGACATCATTGCCATGATCCTGGAGAACGCACTCCAGCTCCAGGGCTATCAGGTCACCCTGGCGGAGGACGGCCAGGCCGCCTGGGAAATCCTGGAAGCCGCGCCGGATCGCTTTGAAACTATCCTGCTGGATCGGGAAATGCCCCGCATGGACGGTATGGCTCTGCTGCGCCGCCTGAAGTCCAGTCCCCGCCACGCCCAGATCCCGGTGATCATGGAAACCGCCGCCGGCGATGCAAAGAGCGTGCGGGAAGGTCTGGAAGAAGGCGCTTACTACTATCTGACCAAGCCGTTCCAGAGCGAACTCCTGCTCTCGGTGGTGCAGGCGGCGCTGCAACAATACCGGGATCAACGCGAGCTCCAGGAAAGTGTGCGGCGCGCCGAACGTCCCTTCGTCTTCCTGGAGCGGGGGGAATTCAAGTTCCGCCATCTGGAGGATGGCCGCATGCTGGCGCATTTCTTCGCCCGCGCCTGCCCGCAGCCGGAAAAGTCCGTGCTGGGCCTCCAGGAACTGCTGGTCAATGCGGTTGAACACGGCAACCTGGGCATCAGCTACGGGGAAAAGACCCGGCTCCTGGTAAACGATACCTGGCATGAGGAAATCGAACGCCGCCTGGCCTCCCCGGAATACTGCCAGCGCCAGGTGGCAGTGACCTATGAACGTGATGCGGACTGCATCCGCATCACCATCCGCGACGAGGGAAGCGGCTTCGACTGGCAAAAATATCTGGATTTCGACCCGGAACGCGCCTTCGACCCACACGGTCGAGGCATCGCCATGGCCCGCCGAATGAGCTTCGACCACATGGAATATCAAGGCAATGGAAATACCGTGGTGGTGACGGTAATGCTTGGCGGACAACATCAGCCCCATGCCGGCTCACTGAATTAACGCGACTCAACCAGGAACGGGATTCCCATGCGATTGTTTGACTCTATCCAGGCCAAATTGCTCTCTCTGGTGCTTATGCTGGCGCTTATCGGCGCCACCAACGGCGTTCTCGGACTGGTGGGCATGAAACATGGCGTCGAGGGCCTTGACACCGTTTATCAGGACCGCGTGGTGCCGCTGCGGGATTTGAAACAGATCGCCGATGCCTATGCGGTAGACATCGTCGACACCAACCACAAGGTCCGCAACGGCAATATGAGCCTGGATGCAGGCATCCGATCGGTGGAGCGGGCTAAGAAACTGATCCACGAAAAGTGGCGCGGTTACCTTGCCACCCGTCTGGTGGACCGGGAAAAGCAACTGGTGGCTGAACTGGAACCCCTGATGCGGCGGGGCGACTTGGCTTCCGATCGCCTCGTCGCACTGTTTCGGGCAGAGGATATGGAAGGGATCGCCCATTTCTCGGTCCAGGAGCTCTACCCCAGCATCGACCCCATCTCTGAAGGATTCGGCAAACTGATCGAGGTGCAACTGGATGTCGCCCGAGCGGAATACGATGCCGCCCAGGAGGAATACGGACTGATGCGGCTGGTGGTGGTCATCCTCATGCTCGCGGGCGCCTTTGGAGGACTGGGCATCGCCTGGTTCACCATCCAGCGCTTCGTAGTGGGACCAATGGCCAGCGCGGGAGAAGCCATCTCCGCCATGGCACGGGGTGACCTCACCCAGCCTGTGCCGGAATCGGGCAACAACGAAATCGGCGCCATGTTGCGGCATCTCGATGCCATGCAGGTCAGCCTGCGCGTCATGATCGGCGCAATACACGGCAATGTTTGTACGTTGAATGAATCCAGCCGGGACATGGTGGCCGCCGCCACCGTCAGCGCCCGGGTCAGCCAGGAACAATCCGAGGCCGCATCGGGCATGGCGGCTGGCGTGGAAGAGCTTTCCGTATCCATCGACCAGGTGGAAGAAAACGCACGGGAGGCCAATATCATCAGCAACAACTCGGGTGAGCGTCTGAATTCCAGTGCCAGCGCCATGCATGCCGCCGCGAGCGGGATTCAGGGCATCGCCCATGCCGTGACCCAGGCGGCCGGCACGATCCGGGAACTGGAAGGCCTCTCTACCCGTATTTCCAACATCGTCGGCGTAATCAAGGAAATCGCGGACCAAACCAATCTCTTGGCCCTCAATGCCGCCATCGAAGCCGCCCGGGCAGGTGAGCAGGGGCGCGGATTCGCAGTCGTGGCGGATGAAGTGCGGAAGTTGGCGGAACGTACCGCCCACTCCACCAACGAAATCTCGGGAATGATCCAGGCCATTCAACAGGGATCGCAGCGCGCGGTGCTGGAAATGGAATCCGGGGTTGAAAGCGTCAACAAGGGCGTGGCTCTGGCCGAGACTGCCGGGACTTCGGTAAGCGTCATTCAGGAAGCCAGCGGTCAGATCCACCGCTCGGTGGAGGACATTTCCCTGTCTATCCGCGAACAGGCCGCCGCTGCCCGTGACATCGCCCTCAGAGTGGAACAGATCGCCCAGGGCGCCGAGACCAACAGTGCTACCGCAAGCCAGACCGCCGGAGCCGCCGGCAGACTGGGAGATCTGGCTGGCGAACTGCAGGAGGCCGTGAGCAGATTCCGGCTGTAGCGATGAGGCTGTGGACGATTTTTCGGTTCGTAGCGCCGGCGGTTGACGGATTTGTTGCGGGGTCGTTCGTCGACATGACGACAAGGGGTGGCGATGACCGAACTGTTTCAAGGTTGATTGTGGCGCGTTTCTTTCGCTGAGCATTGCGCCAGACCTGGATTAAGGGTGCCCGAGCTTCTCAGCGCCGCTGGCGTACCCGCTCGAACAGGCAAACGGCGGCGGCGGTGGCCACGTTGAGCGATTCGACCCTGCCCGGCATCGGAATGATGAACGGCTGCGCCGCTTCGCAAAGCTGCGGGGACAATCCAGCGCCTTCATTGCCGAAGGCGAAGCCGACACGGCCGCGCAGGTCGAGATCGAACAATGCTTCGCTGGCGCCGAGGCTGGCGGCATACACCGGGGCGGCAAAACGCCGCGCCAGCGCGGGCAAGTCCGCGCTTTCATGAATCGCCACCTGGAAATGCGCGCCCTGGCCGCCACGCAGACACTTGGGCGACCAGGCTTCGGCGCAGCCTTGTGACAGATGCACCGCATCCGCGCCGGCGGCGGCGGCAACGCGCAGCAGCGCGCCCAGGTTGCCGGGATCCTGGATGTTCTCCAGCAATACGATGCAGACTTCCGGCGCCGAATTAGAGGCCAGCGGGATGTCGATCACCGCCAGCACGCCCACCGGCGTTTCTACCGGCGTCAATGTGTTGAACAGAGTCTGCGGCAGCACACAGGCAGGTACTTGCGGCAGGCGCCGACTCCATTCCGCCAGTTCTCCGGACGCCCCGGTTTCGGAAAATACCAGTTGGCGGAATGTCGCGCCGGCCTCCAGCCCGGCCTGCAACAAGTGCGGGCCATCGAGCAATGTGTGCCCACTTTGCCGACGCGCCCGGCGGTCGCCTGACAATCCGAGCAGTTCTCTGTACAGCGGGTTGTCGCGCGAACTGATCGCTTTCATCGGCAGACATCCGTCGAACCGGGGGCACAAACGCGGCCATCGACCCAGGTGGCCTTGTCCAGTTGGGTTGCGTTGAAGCGAACGCCCGTCAGATTGGTCCGCGCCAATACTGCGTAGCGCAGATCAGCGCCACTCAAATCCGCGCCGGCAAGATCCGCTCCGGTCATGTCTGCGCCGGTCAGGTTGGCGTCGGCCAACTCGGCATTGCGCAGGTTGGCGCGCTTGAGCGAGGCATAAGCCAGATCGGCGCCCTTGAGTTGCGCGCCATCCAGCCGCACCGAGTCCAGGCGGGCATTGCGCGCCTTGGTGCCAGGTCGCGTAAAGCCGGTTTTGTCACAGCCTGTCCAGTTGACGCCGTCACTCAAGGCTGCCGCGCAATTGACTGTCTGTCCGATGCCGGCTTGTATCGGCTTATCGCCCTGCCCCAGCCAGACCGTGATGCCGACTCCGGCAATCAATGCCAGCGCCAGAAGCACGATCCACGGCGAACTCCGTTTGTTCTTCTCTTCCTGCAACAAGACCTGGGTGCGGATGTGATCACGCGCGATGGAACTGCGTGCGGCGGCATCCTGCTCCGGGTCACGCGCAACTTCGGTCACGCCGGAGCTTTCCTGCAGCCAGCGCTTGCGCGCCTGCACCCTCTGGTCATGCCAGGAGGCGGACTCTTTCGATTCACCGCCAGCCCAGCGTGTCGCCTCGGACTTGAACTGGCCGCTGTCAGCGATGCTGAGCCAATCCACACCATTCATGCTGATTTCCCAATCCTGAGCAACCTCGCCTTCCTTCAGCGCCTCATCAATCTGCGGCGCTGGAAACGGGCCGAAGATCCGGTCTTCATGCCGGAGATACCAATTTGATTGCGCCATAGCCGCCCCTGCATCCATGCCGGATGCGAAATTCGAGTCGGAGATTGTCGCAGCGCGCAGGCAAAAAAAAAGCCCGGTCTGGCGACCGGGCTAAATCCACCTATGAAGGAGGATGGAGGAGACAACACTGAAAACGCTTGGAACCAAGTGCTCTCACTGTTATTAGAATTGTCTAATATAACCATTCCATGAACAACGAAAAATTATGCCGATTCAAGGATGCCAACGAGATTTGCGCGTCTTTGTTGTTTACCAACAACAGCGGCTTGGCTACTCTGCGCACACTCCTTCCGGAACCGCGTCATGGAAAATGATTTGATCGCCGCATTCAACCAGTTCTTCGAACTGGTTCATGCCGATACCGACGAACTGCGCATGCAAGTCTATTTATTGCGCTATCAGGTCTATGTGCTGGAAACGGGATTCGAGACCGAGTCGGACTGCCGCAGCGGTGTTGATGAAAACGGCCTTCCCGTGCATTGGGAACAGGACAGTTTCGATGATCGTTCCGATCATTATCTTTTGCGGCATCGCCGGACCGGCGTTTATGCGGCGACCGCGCGCCTGATTCTGCCGAGCGTGACCGATATTGCCGCCCCCTACCCGATCGAGTTGCATTGCCCGCTGGAAAAGCCGGTTTCCGATCCGGCCCGGCGCGGCAGCCTGGGCGAAATTTCGCGCTTTGCCGTTTCCAAGGTGTTCAAGCGCCGGATCGGCGAACTCGGCACCCTGGCCGGCGTAGCGGAAGACGTTGAAATCTATTTCGAGGATGACGAGCGCCGTGTGCTGCCGCATATCTCTCTCGGCTTGTTCGCCGCCGTGATGCGCATGGTGCATGAGCACCGCATCACACATTGTTATGCCGTCATGGAACCCGCATTGCTGCGCCTGCTGGGCCGCTTCGGCATGGTGTTCAATCGTATCGGCTCGGATGTCGATTACCACGGAATACGCGTACCCTGCATCACCTCCGCCGAAGAAGCGTTGCCCAACATCAGGAAAGTCGCTCCATCAGTCTGGGATCTGATCACCGATCGAGGACAACTGCTGCATCCAGGGCAATGACCTCAACCTCCCAAGCTCACTTCCATCGTCCTACTCCGAATTACCACCAAAGCAGAAAGTCATCAGCATGAACACCTCAAATCTTCGCACCCTCGCCCTGGTAGGCCATGGTGGCGCCGGTAAAACCACCTTGATCGAAAACCTGCTCGCCGCCGCGGGCGCCATTCCTGCTGCCGGCGCGGTCGAACGCGGCAGCACCGTCTGCGATTACGACCCGCTGGAAAAAGCGCATCTGCATTCGATCAAGGTCGCCGCGACGCATCTGCAACACCAGGACAGCCTGGTCCACCTGCTCGACACCCCCGGCTATCCCGATTTCATGGGCCAGGCTCTGTGCGCGCTGGATGCGGTGGAAACCGTCGTCGTGGTGATTGATGCCCACAAAGGCATCGAACTGACCGCGCATCGCATGATGCACTGGGCTCAGACCCGGAAATTGTGCCGCATGATCGTGATCAACAAGATCGATGCCCCGGACACCGACTTGCCGGCCTTGCTGGAGGAGATTCAAACCGCATTCGGCCGTGAATGTCTGCCGATCAACCTGCCGGCGGAGGGAGGAACCAAAGTCACCGACTGCTTCTTCACGCCGAGCGGCAAAGCGGACTTCTCGTCCGTCGAAGCGGCGCATCGCGCGCTGGTCGATCAGGTCGTTGAAGTCGATGAAGACCTGATGAATCTTTATCTGGAACAGGGCGAGATCGCCCCCGAGCAACTGCATGCACCCTTTGAAAAGGCATTGCGCGAAAACCATCTGGTACCGGTCTGCTTTGTTTCCGCCCTGACTGGCGCCGGCTTGCCGGAACTGCTCGATATCATGGTGCGCCTGTTGCCCAACCCGACCGAAGGCAACCCGCCGCTGTTCGTCAAGGGCGAGGAAGAAGACGCACAGCCGTTCAAGTCGGAGCCCGATCCCGACCTGCATGTGCTGGCCCATGTCTTCAAGCTCGAAGTCGATCCCTACATCGGCCGCATCGCCACGTTCCGTGTGCATCAGGGCACGATCACCAACGAGTCCTCGCTCTATGTCGGTGAATCACGCAAGCCATTCAAGGTCGGCCACCTGTTCCGAGTCCTCGGCAAGCAACTGCTGCCGGCCGAGTCCTGCGTTCCCGGCGACATCTGCGCGGTCACCAAGGTGGACGACCTCGGTTTCGATTCCGTGCTGCACGACGCGCCGGAAGATGATCACATCCACATGCAGCCGCTCGAATTCCCGCATGCCGTGTTCGGCCTCGCCGTGCGGCCGAAAAAGCAGTCCGACATGGACAAACTGGCCGACGTGCTGCACCGCCTGGTCGCGGAAGACCCGGGCCTGCATGTCGAACACGATCCGACGACGCACGAAGCGGTGATACGCGGCCTCGGCGAAACCCACCTCGCCCGCGTGCTGGAAAAAATGCGCGAGCAGTTCCGTCTCGATCTGGAAACACATCCGCCCACCATCGCCTACCGTGAAACCCTGACCCAGCCGGCCGAAGGTCATCACCGGCACAAGAAACAGACCGGCGGTTCCGGCCAGTTCGGTGAGGTCTATCTGCGTGTCGAACCTTTGCCGCGCGGCGCCGGCTTCGAGTTCGTCGATGCGGTCAAAGGCGGCGTCATTCCCAACACCTTCATTCCGGCGGTCGAAAAAGGCGTGCGCCAGGCCATGCAAACCGGCAGTGTCGCCGGCTTCCCGTTGCAGGATGTGCGGGTCACGGTTTACGACGGCAAGAACCATCCGGTCGATGGCAAGGAAGTCGCTTTCGTCACCGCCGGCAAGAAGGCTTTCCTGGATGCCGCAGCGAAGGCCCGCCCGATCGTGCTGGAACCCATTGTCAACGTCGAACTGACTGCCCCGGACAGCGCCATCGGCGATGTCAGCGGTGACCTTTCGGCGCGACGCGGCCAGATCACCGGCCATGTCAGCGGTCGCGGCGGCATGATCACGGTGGTCGGCCACGCGCCTCTGGCGGAACTGGACAGCCTGCAATCGCGCATCAAATCGCTGACCGGCGGACAGGGTTCCTACACACTGGAATTCAGCCATTACGAACCGGTGCCGCCGCAGATACAGCAGAAGATGGCGGCGGAGCATCACCCGGAGCAGGATGAACAGTAAGGACAGCCAAGTCAGTACCAACCTCTCCAGACGACGCATCAACCTCCTGAACCCCGGCGCAGGCCGGGGTGACTCACTTCACCGGACGCAACATGGAACGCTTCACCATCTCGCTGGATGAATCGCTCGCCCAGGAATTCGACGCGCTGTTGCGCGAGCGCGGCTATGCCAACCGCTCCGAAGCCGTGCGCGACATGCTGCGGCGCGAGCTTGAAGCGCATCGGCTGGAACATCAGGATGCCCCTTTCTGCGTCGCCAGCCTGTCCTACGTCTACAACCATCACGAACGCCGCCTGGCCGAACGGCTGACCGACCTGCAACACCACGCGCATGATCTGGTGGTTTCCAGCATGCATGTCCATCTCGATCACGACAACTGCCTGGAAACCTTGTTTCTGCGCGGTTCGACCGCCGATGTGCGGGCGCTGGCGGAGAAGATTTCCGCCGAGCGCGGTGTGCGCCACGGACAGATGAATCTGGTGCCGGTCGAGATCGATGCCGCCAACCACCATGTCCACAGTCGGCCGCATACCTGATATCCCGCAATGAACTTCTACGAACTGCTTCGCCCGCTGTTATTCAAGCTCGACCCCGAAAGCGCGCATAACCTCACGCTCGGCAATCTGAATCGGCTGCATCGCCTCGGCTTGCTGAAAGCCTTCCTGCCGACAGTGCCGTCCTTGCCAAAGCCGCAGCACAAGCGGGTCATGGGGCTCGACTTCCCGAATCCGGTCGGCCTCGCCGCCGGCCTCGACAAGAACGGCGAAGCCATCGATGCATTGGGTGATTTCGGTTTCGGCTTCCTGGAAATCGGCGCCGTCACGCCGCGCCCGCAGCCCGGCAACCCGAAGCCGCGCCTGTACCGGTTGCCGCAGGCGCAAGCCATCATCAACCGCATGGGCTTCAACAATCTCGGTGTCGACAACCTGCTGATCAATCTGCAAAACACCGCCTATCGGGGCATTCTCGGCGTCAATCTGGGCAAGAACTTCGACACGCCGATCGAGAAGGCCGCCGACGATTACCTGATCTGCCTGGAGAAGCTGTACGGCAAGGTCAGTTTCGTCACCGTCAACATCTCATCGCCCAACACCAAGAACCTGCGCGCGCTGCAAGGTGGCGACGAGCTCGACGCACTGCTGGCGGCGATCAAGTCGGGTCAGGAAAAACTCAGCCAGCAGCACGGCAAATTCATGCCGGTGGCGATCAAGATCGCCCCCGATCTCGACAGCGCGCAAATCGAAAACATGGCCGCGCTGTTCCGCAAACACCATATCGACGCGCTGATCGCCACCAACACCACACTTTCGCGCGAAGGCGTCGAGCATCTGCCGCACGGGTCCGAGGCAGGCGGCCTCTCCGGCCTGCCGGTGCGCGAAAAATCGACCCAGGTCATCCGGGCCTTTCACAGCGCGCTGGCCGGGGAAGTACCGATCATCGGCGCCGGCGGCATTCTGTGCGGCGCCGATGCGCAAGCCAAGCGGGAGGCCGGCGCCGATCTGGTCCAGTTCTATACCGGCCTGATCTATCGCGGTCCGGGCCTGGTCAAGGAATGCGTGGAAGCGCTCTCGCGCTAACCGAAGGCTGGCGGCGTCGGCACATCAAACTCGTCAACAGGTAACCCACATGCGGATCGGCATCCCGAAGGAAATCAAGGATCACGAATACCGCGTTGCCGCCACTCCCGCCGGCATCGCGTTGCTGGTCGCCGCCGGGCATCAGGTCGCTGTCGAGACCGGTGCCGGCGCCGCCGTTGGTTTTCCCGATGCCGCGTACCTGAACTCGGGCGCAAAGCTGACCGACGCGGCGGGCGTCTATGCGGCTGATCTCGTCTTCAAGGTCAAGGAGCCGCAGGCCGTCGAAGTTGCGCGTCTGCGCGCCGGGCAATGGCTGTTCTGCTACCTGCATCTCGCCGCCGCCCCCGCCCTGGCTGCCGACCTGATGCGTGTCGGCGTCAACGCGCTTGCCTTCGAAACCGTGCTCGACCCTGCCGGCCGCACACCGCTGCTGACGCCGATGTCGCAGATCGCCGGCCGCCTTGCGATACAGGCCGGCATGCAGGCGCTGGAAATGAAACATGGCGGGCGCGGTGTACTGCTTTCCGGCGTACCCGGCGTCATACCGGGCAAGGTTGCAATCCTCGGCGGCGGCGTGGTCGGCGCAAATGCCGCGCGCATCGCCGTCGGCATCGGCGCCGATGTCACCCTGCTCGACCGCGACGCTAAGCGCCTGAACGCCTTCGACGAGCAATATGGCGGACGTCTGAAAACCCGCTTTTCCAATCCCGGCAACATCGCCGAGTGCGTTGCCCAGGCCGATCTGGTGGTCGGTGCAGCCTATGTCCATGGCCGCCGCACGCCGCGTCTGCTGACGCGCGAGCTGATCCGCTCAATGCAGACCGGTGCGGCATTGGTCGATGTCGCCATCGACCAGGGCGGCATCAGCGAAACTTCGCGCGCCACCACCCATACCGCGCCGTTCTACGTGGATGAAGGCATCGTGCATTACTGCGTCGCCAACATGCCCGGTGCGGCAGCGCGCACCGCCACGCTTGCGCTGGCGGAAACCACGCTGCCCTATCTGCTGAAGCTGGCCGCCGATCCACACACCGCGCTGCGGGGGGACGCGGGCTTCGCCGCCGGTCTGAATATCGCGGCGGGCGCCATCGTGCATGACGGCCTGGCGCAGGATCTGGGCATGCCTCCCGAACGGCCGCCGATGCTAGACCGGGGATAGCGGTTCACGCTCCCTGTTCCGCCAGCAGCCGGCCGCAGGCCTCCGCCGGCAGGGCCGCGCTGTACAGCCAGCCCTGGAATTCGTCGCAGTTGAGATGAACCAGCATGCCGCGTTGGGCTTCGTTTTCCACCCCCTCCGCGATGACCCTCAAGCCCAGGCTGTGCGCCAACCCGACCAGACCGTGAACGATGGCCGCATCGTCCGGATCGCTGGCCAGATCCTGGATGAATGAACGATCAATCTTGAGCTTGTGCAGGGAAAAAACCTTGAGATAGGCCAGTGAGGAATAGCCGGTGCCGAAATCGTCAATGGCGATGGTGACACCGAGCTTTTCCAGATCCTGGAGCACTCTTGCCGCGACTTCCGGCTCTTCCATGATCGCGCTTTCTGTCAGTTCCAGTTCAAGCAAGGCCGGCGAAGCGCTGCTTTGCGCCAATGCAGTGCGAACCATGCCGGGCACATCCTGCTGTCGGAATTGCTGCGCCGACAGGTTTACCGCGATGCGAACCGGCGTACCGGCATCCTGCCATTGGCGTATCTGCCGGCAGGCGGTTTCGAGCACCCAAATGCCGATCGGTACGATCAGCCCGCTGGCTTCTGCCACCGGAACGAACCGCGCAGGACTGATCGAGCCGAGTTCCGCATGCGTCCAGCGCAACAAGGCTTCCACGCCGCAAACGCGGCCATTGCGCAGATCGACTTGCGGCTGGTAATGCAACTCCAGTTCGCCGGCCTCGACGGCACGCTTGAGATAGGTTTGCAGCAGCAGGGTGTCCTGCATGGTGCTGTTCAGGTCATGCGTAAAAAAGCGCGCGCACCCCCGCCCTTCCGCCTTCGCCCGGTACATCGCCATGTCGGCATTGCGCAGCAGTGTGGCTGCGTCCTCGCCATCGACCGGGAAAACAGTGACCCCGAGGCTCAAACCCGAATAAACGTCGAACTCGCCGACGCGAAACGACGAAGAGAAGGCCGCCAGCACCTTGTTGACGATCTGGCCGATATGCTCGACCTGGGCCAGGTCAGGCAATACCAGCGCGAACTCATCGCCCCCCAGGCGCGCCACGGTATCGTCCGCCCGCAAGGTAGCGCGCAGGCGGTGCGCCACCTCGGCCAGCAGCTTGTCGCCGTGATTGTGGCCCCAGCCATCGTTGATCGCCTTGAAGTTGTCCAGATCAAGCAGCACGACGCCAACCAGCTTTTCATGCCGCCGCGCCTGCTGCATGGCCTGGGCAAGGCGGTCCTGGAACAGGCTTCGATTCGGCAACCCGGTGAGGACATCGTGGGTGGACTGGTAACGCAACTCGGCTTCCATACGCCGATGCTCGGTGACATCACGGATAAAGGCGGTGACCCGCGTGCCCGTCGCGGAGTGAAAGGTGCTCAGGGCGATATCCACCGGCACCAGGTTTCCTTCCTTGTGCAGCCCCATCAATTGCTTTTCACTAAGCACGGCACGTTCGCCATGCGTCTCCAGAAAATGGCGCCGATGCGCCAAATGGTTCGCACGCTCCACTTCCGGCACCAGTATTTCCATGCTTTTACCCAGCAACTCCCAGCGTGAGTAGCCGAACATGGTTTCCAGACGCTCGTTGACCATTCGGATTTTTCCCGACTCGTCCACCACCAGAATGGCGTCCGGCGCCGTTTCCAGCAGTTCACGGTGGCGACGCTCGCTTTCGATAACCTCGTTGCGAGCTTGCTTGATCTGGTTGATCGGCGTCAGCACGCTATCGAAAAAGATGGCGTAATAGAGAAACAGATAGGCAAGCACCTTGTAGACATGACCAAACACGTTGGTCAGGCCGGTGACGTTCGGATAAAACATGATGAACAGTTCGCTGGCCAGCATCATCGCCAATGCAATGCCGAGATAGCTGAAACTCAAGCCATGCAGTTCCTGGCGGCGCTGGAACATCAGCAGCAGCGCAATCACCAGCAAAGCCACGACACCGCTTTCCATGCCGATCAGGAAAGTGGTCAGCCCCTCGCCGGGAATGTGCGTCGCCGGCACCCAGTCGGGCTGCCAGATGCCGATGTAGAACACCACCAGCGCATAGCCGAGGAAACCGACAAGAAACCGCCGCCTCGCCCGAATGGCAAAAGGTTGCCGAGGCATCAGAGCGAACGCCAGCAAGGCGCCGGCCGCCGCGTATCGCGCCGCCAGCCAGAACACAATGCCCTTGTGGGAGCTGTTCGGCGTAATGAAATCGGGCATTCCGGCATACGACATGAAATGGGCGAAATCCATCAACGCCACACTCAGGAAAGCGCACGCCAGCATCACGGAAGCGGCCGGCCTCCGCTTGTCGTGAATATGCCAGCCGGTAACAAAAACCATCGTCGCCGACACCACGGCGAAGACTTCGACAAGGGTATGGTAGGGAAGATAGAACGCCGGTCCGATGTCAACCGGATTAGCCGTGCTGGCCTGCCAAGCCAGCAAAAAAATCGCCAGCAACAGCAAAACCGTGCCAATCAAGGGGCCCTTGGTCGAACCTTTGGTATTCAATGCTCCAGCCAATATCATGCCCGATCCAGAGGGTTTAAAGCCGCTTGTACTGCGGTTTTTCCTTATAGTTTAACCCTTAGACGATCCTTTCAGACAATCCTGACCAGCACTTGACCTGGTGAATACGGCACAAAGCACAAATTGTGAAACTCGAAGGCTACTCAGCCAGGCGACATGATTCCTGCCCACCGAAAAGGAATCATCCGAAATGGCAAACATAGTGATACGCCTCGCCCGGCGCGACTTCGATCTCGAAGCTGGAGTTTCCGGGCACGCTGAATGATTGTCCGGCGCCATATTCCTTCCAGTCGGTCTCTCCCTTCAGCAATACGCGACAACGACCATCGACGGTTTCCATGATTTCCGGCACACCGGTGTTGAAGGTCAGACGCGCAGGCAGTATCACGCCGACCGACTTCTTGGTGCCATCGGCGAACTGCACCGTATGCGAGACGCATTTGCCGTCGAAATAGACGTTGGCTTTCTGGATGACGGAGACATTTTCGAATTGGGACATGCTTACTTCCTCTGAGCGTCGAGTTTTGCGGCAATGCGCATGCGTAGCGCATTGAGCTTGATGAAACCGCCGGCGTCCTTCTGGTCGTAGGCACCCGCGTCGTCCTCGAAGGTGGCGATGGTGGAATCGAACAAGGAATCGGTCTTCGAATCACGGCCGACGACGATGACATTGCCCTTGTAAAGCTTGAGGCGCACGAAGCCGTTGACGTTGGCCTGGGTGTGGTCGATCAGCACCTGCAGCGCTTTCCTTTCCGGGCTCCACCAGTAGCCGTTGTAGACCAGACTGGCGTAGCGCGGCATCAGATCGTCCTTCAGGTGCGCGACTTCGCGGTCCAGCGTGATGGATTCGATGGCGCGATGGCCTTTCAGCAGAATGGTGCCGCCGGGGGTTTCGTAGCAACCGCGCGACTTCATCCCGACATAGCGGTTTTCCACCAGGTCGAGGCGACCGATGCCATGCTTGCCACCCAGTTCGTTCAATCTGGCCAACACTTCATGCGCTTTCATGGCTTGACCGTTGATCGCCACGACATCGCCACGAACGTAATCGAGCGTGATGTATTCGGCCTGGTCCGGCGCCATTTCCGGCGACACGCTCCAGCGCCACATATCTTCTTCTGCCTCGGCGTTGGGATCTTCCAGATGGCGGCCTTCATAGCTGATATGCAGCAGATTGGCGTCCATCGAATAGGGGCTGCCACCCTGCTTGTGCTTCATGTCGATGGGAATGCCATGCGTTTCGGCGTAGTTGATCAGTTTCTCGCGGCTCAACAGATCCCATTCCCGCCACGGCGCGATGACCTTGATGTCCGGCTTCAGCGCGTAGGCGCCGAGTTCGAATCGAACCTGATCGTTGCCCTTGCCGGTGGCGCCATGGCAAATGGCGTCTGCGCCTGTCTCGTTGACGATTTCGATCAGGCGCTTGGCGATCAGCGGCCGCGCGATCGAGGTGCCGAGCAGGTATTCGCCTTCGTAAACCGTGTTGGCGCGGAACATCGGGAAGACGAAGTCGCGCACGAATTCTTCGCGTAGATCGTCAATGTAGATCTGCTCGGGCTTGATGCCGAATTGCAGGGCCTTGGCGCGCGCCGGTTCGAGTTCTTCACCCTGCCCCAGGTCGGCGGTGAAGGTCACTACTTCGCATTGATAGGTATCCTGTAGCCATTTCAGGATGACCGAGGTATCCAGACCGCCGGAGTAGGCGAGCACGACTTTCTTGATTGCGAGTTTGTTCATTTCACTCATGATTTTCCTAGCAAGATAAAACGGAACGTCAAAGGGAGCGCTCCGTCAGTGGGCGATAGTTATCCCGTCAATCCTCGACGTGGCCGCGCAACAGGTATTCGAGCAGTGCCTTCTGCGCATGCAGGCGGTTTTCCGCCTCGTCCCAGACCACGGATTGGCGCCCGTCAATGACATCGGCCGCGACCTCTTCACCCCGGTGCGCCGGCAGGCAATGCATGAACAACGCCTCGTTGCCGGCCGCCGCCATCATGTCGGCGTCGACTTGCCAGTCGGCAAAGGCTTTCATCCGCTCGGCATTTTCGGCCTCGAACCCCATGCTGGTCCAGACATCGGTGGTCACCAGATCTGCGCCTCGGCAGGCATCCATCGGGTCGGCGAATTCTTCGTAATGTGTGGTCGAGAACAGGCCAGCACGCTCGGGTTCGACTTCGTAGCCGGGCGGGGTGGATACGTGAACATTGAAATCAAGAACCTCGGCCGCTTGCAGCCAGGTGTTGCACATATTGTTGGAGTCTCCGACCCAGGCGACCGTCTTGCCCTGGATCGGACCACGTTGTTCGATGTAGGTGAAGATATCGGCCAGTATCTGGCATGGATGGTATTCGTTGGTCAGGCCATTGATGACCGGTACGCGTGAATGCGCCGCAAAACGCTCAATGATGTCCTGCTCGAAGGTGCGGATCATCACCACATCGACCATGCGGGAAATGACCTCGGCGGCATCTTCCACCGGCTCGCCGCGACCCAGCTGGGTATCGCGGGTATTCAGATAAATCGCCGAGCCGCCCAGCTGGTGCATGCCGGCTTCAAAGGAAAGCCGCGTGCGCGTTGAGCTCTTTTCGAAAATCATCGCCAAAGTCCGATCCGCCAGCGGGTGATAGGGCTGATAGAGCTTGAAACGTTGCTTGATAATCCGAGTGCGCTCGAATAGGTGAGCATATTCGGCGCGGGATAAATCCTTGAACTGCAGGAAATGCTTGGCCTGGGTAACCATGTTGATCAGCCCAGAAAGGTACGAATCAGGCGCGCCAGTTTTTCGGTCAGCAATTCGGCATCGGCTTGTGTCATCACCAACGGCGGCAAAAGACGGACGACGTTGTCGTTGGTGACGTTGATAAGCAACTTATCGGCCAGCGCCAGTTTGACCAGATCGGTACAGGTCCGATCCAGTTCGATACCGATCATCAGGCCTTGGCCGCGAATTTCGACGATGCCGGAGAGATCATGCAGGCGGTCGGCTAGATCGGATCGAATGAATGCACCCAATTTGGCGGCATTGTTGAGCAAGTCATCGGATTCCATGACAGACAAAGTAGTCAGCGCTGCGGTACAGGCCAGAGGACCGCCACCGAAAGTCGAACCATGCTTGCCGGGCGTGAAGGTCTCAGCGGCAACACCACGCGCCAGGCAAGCTCCGATCGGGACGCCAGAACCGAGACCCTTGGCCAGGGTCATGACATCAGGCATCAGATTGCCATGCTGGAATGCAAACCAGGTTCCGGTGCGGCCAATTCCGGTCTGAACCTCATCGAGCATCAGCAGCCAATCCTGCTCATCGCAGATGCGACGCAACTCGCCAAGATATCCAGCCTGAGGAATCTGTACGCCACCCTCTCCCTGATAGGGCTCCACGAGGATGGCAACGATATTCTTGTGATGAGCTGAGAGCGCCTCTACAGCGGCAACATCACCAAACGGCACGCGAACAAAACCGGAAACGAGCGGCTCGAAGCCCGCTTGAACTTTCCGATTACCCGTGGCAGACAGGGTCGCCATGGTGCGACCATGGAAGCTTTTCTCCATGACCACAATAGCCGGGCTGTCGATACCTTTGTTGTGACCGTGCAAGCGCGCAATCTTGATCGCGGCCTCGTTCGCCTCTGCACCTGAATTGCAGAAAAAGGCGCGAGCAAGACCCGAAAGCTGGCATAGACGGGCTGCCAACTCCTCCTGTTCAAGTATGCGGTAGATATTAGAGGTATGAATCAGCTTCGCGGCCTGCTCGCATAGCGCATGAGCCAATCTGGGATGACCATGTCCCAGGCCGTTGACTGCAACACCAGCCAAGGCATCCAGATACTTGTCGCCATTGGAATCGAACAACCAGGCACCCTCACCGCGCACAAACGCAACAGGTTGCCGAGCATAGGTTTGCATCAGGTAATCAGACATACAAAGTTTCCAACCGCGGGTAAAAACACAACGGCGGCAACAGCCGCCGTCAGCAAGTGTGCAAAGATACCATCATTTCACCCGGATAAAAAACCTCTCAGCCCGGAATGCAAGCGCGCGGCGGTTAAACTTCTTTCCCTCTTAACTGTACAGACAACCATCCATCGTGAATCCAGCGAATACCGTCATAACAGTCAGTGAATTGAACCGAAGGGCGCGTCTGGCAATTGAAAAATCAATACCATCAAGTTGGATAGCAGGCGAAATTTCCAACCTGGCTCGGCTGAGTTCTGGTCATTGGTACTTCACACTCAAGGACGAACAGTGCGGCGTCAAATGCGCTTTTTTTCGCAATCGCAGCCAATTCATTGATTGGAAGCCATCCGAAGGAGACAGCGTAGAGGTACGCGCCCAAGCAACACTCTACGAACCGCGTGGTGATTTTCAGCTGATCATCGACATGATGCGGCGTGCAGGACAAGGCGGGCTGTATGAAGAATTCCTCAAACTGAAAGCGAGACTGGAGATTGAAGGGCTATTTTCTGCCGAACGCAAAAAGCACCCACCGAAATTTATCCAGCGATTGGGAATAGTGACTTCCTTGCAGGCAGCGGCACTTCAGGATGTTTTAAAAACACTGGCAGGCAAATGGCCCCTAATCGAGATAATTATTTATCCCTGTACAGTGCAAGGTAGCGAGGCGGCATCCGCCATAGGTCAAGCATTAAGAGCGGCAATCAGTAGGAATGAGTGTGAAGTCATTCTATTGGTCAGGGGAGGGGGCAGCTTGGAAGACCTAAGTCCGTTCAATGACGAAAATCTTGCCCGGACGATAGCTTCATCACATATACCGATAATCTCCGGAATCGGACATGAAACTGATTTTTCCATTGCAGATTTTGTTGCCGATATAAGAGCTTCAACACCAACCGCAGCTGCACAGATCGCGGTTCCGGAATCTGTTGATATTGTTGGGCAAATAATTTCCTCCCGTAGCCGCATTGAAACGCTCTTGAACCATACGCTCCATCAGCGCATGCAATACCTGGATGGCTTAACTCGCAGAGTTACAAACCCTGTCAACGTGATTGCACAGCATCGGAACAATCTGATTCAACTTACACAAAGAATCTTGTTCAGTCACAGCAGCATACAGGCACGATTGCAGCAAAGGATCGACAAATTGATATTCAGGTTTTATGTTGGTACTCCAACAATCTCTTCCTACAACAGAGAAGTTCAGACTCACTTTAAAGCCATCAAAATCAGCTTCAAATCCAGTTTTGAGCGGCGTCGGGTGTCATTGCACACATTAATGGAATCTTTGAATCAACTGAATCCGGAGCGGATTTTGTCGAGAGGCTACTGTATCGCGCGGACTATTGAAGGTAACGTCATCAAGGAAGCCAAATCGCTTGCCCCGGGACAACAGATGTCAATACAAGTACGGGACGGCAACATACTTGGAACCATTGACCAAGTAGTTGTGCGAAGTTAAACAGAATCCGACGCACAAAAGCCAACGCCCCGCTTTGCGGGGCGTTGGTGAGGGGGGAGTCTGGCGATGACCTACTTTCGCGGGCGGAGAGCCTACTATCATTGGCGCTGGGGCGTTTCACGGTCCTGTTCGGGATGGGAAGGGGTGGGACCGCCCCGCTATG